>MWBF01000298.1 GCA_002068935.1 Chloroflexi bacterium ADurb.Bin325 | reverse complement strand
CTCCTGCCGCTGCCGCGCGCGGCAGCGACGGTGGCGCTGGACGGCCGAGCGTTTGCGCCGGGCCAGCGCGTGACGCTCATCGTGGACGGGCGGGCCGTCGGCGAGCAGCCGCTGCCCGAAGCGCGCACCGCGCTGGCCTTTGCGCTGCCCGCGGACCCGGCGCGGCCCGTGCTCAGCGAGGTGCGGTTGCGCTTTGCGCAGATGGCGGCGCTGCAAAGCTGGGGCCAGCGGTCGGCCGCGGCCGAACCGGTGGGGCTGCTCGTGCGCAGCGCGGGCCAGGAGACGGGGGACTTCGCCCACATCTACGTGGACGGCGTGGAGCAGGCCCCCGGCGGCCGCGGCTATAACCTGGTCGCGCTGGACGGGCAGACCGGGGCGACCCTCGCCGCGGCGAGCTTCGACACGCACGCGGACCCGGCCGCCAATGCGCGGCTGGCGGAGTGGGTGGCCGCGCTGCCCGCGGGCGCATGGGTGGCGGGCGCGGTGCGCGATGAGGCTTCGCTGAACCTGGGCGACGAGGGGGTCGCCGCGCTGCGCTCGCTCGGCGTGCAGACGGATCTGCGCGGGCGCTTCCGCTGGAGCCATGCGTTCATCGGGCGGGCGGGGGCCGGCGCGGAGCCAGCCACCGAGATGCTCGATGGCTGGCATGTGGCCGAGGTCAGCTTCGGCCTGCGGGCCAGCGGCCCGGAGATCGCCGCGGGGCTGAGCGGGGTGTGGGTCGAGGAGCGACCGATCGACAGATAATTGCTAGTTGCTTCTTGCACCGGCGTGTGCTAAAATGGTGTCATGCTCGCGTGCAAGGTCACTCGTCGGTTGCTCGTCCGGCCGGCGTCTCACCACGGTGAGACGGTCGATTCGATGGCCGGCGTGGGCGGCGCCGGCAGTTTCTCGGCCGGCGCGGGCGTGGCGATGGGCGCGACGCGCGTTTCGCTGCGCTGCCGTACCGGCGTCGGGTATGGGATGACCGGCCGCGGCGCGGAGCGCGGCGCGACGGCCCCCGGCAGGATGAGCACCTGCCCGATGCGGATGAGGTCGGAGCGCAGGCCGTTGGCGCGCTTGATTGCGGCCACGGTCACGCCGCACCGCCGCGAGATGATGGACAGGGTGTCGCCCCGACGCACGACATATCGCGGTCCGCAGGCCTGGGCCAGGAACCGGGGGGACTGTTGAGGCTGTTGGAGCGGCAGCGGATGGGCGCGAGCCTCGACCGGCGCGATCAGGATGCCAATATTGATCGCAATGATCGTTGCGCAGATGCGGATAAATTTGTTGCTCATGGATCCACCTTGGCCTGCCTCTTCGTTCCAGATAGCCGATGCTATGGGGGGCAACAGGCCGGTGTGGCCGCCTGGCTCTACAGCAGGGCCGCATGGCCCCTGACAGCCTGGTTGTGCAGATTGCGATGCCCGCGAAGTCCGTCCGCGCTATGGCGTCCTTCCGTTGGTCAGACAGCATTCCCACACGATCGAGCCGGGCTGATGGGCAACAACGTTCTGTTAGCCCCTTCTACCAAAAAATACTATAACATACCCGTTGCGCTTTTGCAACCCTACGTTGCAGGATGAGGCTATGTTTGTCATTTTTAAGCTTAAGCGGCTGAATGGTGTGTTATTGCGTCTAGTATTATCCGCTATCATTACGGCGAGCATTACGGTCGCCGCGCTCACGCCGGGCAGCCGCGCAGCGGACAACCCCGAAACCCTGTGGGAGACGTTCCCCGCGGGCAGCGGCGTCCTCTCCGGCAACGTCTTTGCCATTGCGCCGGATCGCGACGGCGCGCTCTGGTTCGGCACGGAGGCCGGCGCCAGCCGCTACGACGGCCGCTGGCAGTCCATCACCGCGGCCGACGGGCTGCCCGGGGCCAGCGTGCGCGCCATCGCCCAGACGAAGGACGGCGCGCTCTGGTTTGCGACCCAGGCCGGGCTGGCCCGGCGCTCTGCGGCAGGGGAGTGCTGCAAGGTCTGGACCGTGGCCGAGGGGCTGCCGGGCAACGACCTGCACACGCTGACCGTGGCGCCCGTCTCGCCGTCGGGCGACGACGCGCAGGGCGTCTGGGTCGGCGCGAGCCAGGGGCTGGCGTATGTGGAGGGCGACCAGGTCATCGTAGACTCGCCCCTGCCGGACGCGGACATCGTCGCGAGCCTGGCCGACCCCAACGGCGACCTGATCGTCGGCGTCAACGGCAGCGGCGTCTGGCGGCGCGGGGCGCAGGGCGGCTGGCAGCGGCTCGACGACGGGGCCCTGGCGTTGGGCCCGCGCGCCGCGTTCATGCGCGATACGGCCGGCCGTCTGTGGGCCGGCACGCGCGGCGGCGTGGTCTATCAGGACGGCGCGACGTGGCGGCGCTTTGCGCTGAAGGCGGACGACGCGGGGCTGGAGGTCTATGCGCTTACGCCGGACGGCGAGGGCGGGCTGTGGGTCGGCACGAACGAGGGCGCGTTCTATGCGGCCCGCTTCGAGCAGGACGGGCTGCCCGTCATGCAGTATCGCGCGCGGCAGAACGGCCTGGTGAACGACTATGTTCGTGTCGTCACCGTGGATCAGGATCGCGGGGTCTGGTTCGGCACCATCGCGGGCGTCAGCCACTACTTCGGCCTCATCTGGCAGGTGGAGCGCGACCCCGCGCTGGAGCAACAGCGCATCAACGCGCTGCTGCTGGACAGCGTCGGCCGCACCTGGGCCGGGACCGAGCTCAACGGCCTGGCCGTCTTGCAGGGCGGCCGCTGGGAGCACCTGACCAGCCAGACCGGCCTGCCCGACGACCGCATCGTCTCGCTGTACGAGGACAGCGCGGGGCATATCTGGGTCGGCACGCTCACCGCGGTCGGGTACTGGCAGAACGGCCAGGGATGGCGCTTCTTCGACGCCGCGACCCCGGGGCTGGCCGGCGTGCCGGTCTACGATTTCGAGCAGGACGAGCGCGGCAGCCTCTGGCTGGCGACGGAGCGCGGGCTCAGCCGGTGGACCGAGGCGGGCGGCTTTGTCGCGGCCGATCGGCTGGCGGACACGCGCGTCAACGCGCTCTTTCATGCGCGCGATGGCGCGCTCTGGTTCGGCACGGTGTCGGAGGGCGTGTTCCGCCTGGACGGCGACCGCTGGGAGGCCGTGACCGGCGCGGAGACCGCGCAGCTCAACGACGTGGTCGTGAACGGCATCGGCCAGACCGACGACGGCAGCCTGTGGGTCAGCAGCTACAACAACGGGCTCTGGCGTCTGCGGGACGGCCGATGGGAGCGCATGGACGGCGAGCTCCCCAGCCCCAAGCTGCTCTCGCTGCACGCGGCCGGAACCAACCTGTGGGTCGGGTCGCGGCAGGGCCTGTCGCGTTTCGACGGCCGCACCTGGCAGAACTACACGGGCGACATCCTCCCCGGCGCATCGATCTACGCGCTGAGCCTGGACGGCGCGGGCGGCGCGTGGATCGGCTCCAGCGCCGGCCTCGCGCACTATCGCCCCGACCGGTCCGCGCCCTGGGTGCGGGTGGATTCGCTGAACCTGCTGCGCGCGACGGACGGCGCCTTCCGGCTGGCCGGCCGCACGTTGGAGGATCTGCGCCTGCTGGCCGGCGACCTGACGACGCGCGACCGGGCGCTCATCTTCCTGACCGAGCTGCGCGGCCTGGACGCGGCCCCGCGGGTCTTCGAGGATGCCCAGATCACGGGCTATCGCGATACTGTCCTACCCGCGGGCACGCACACCCTGCGCATCATGGCCCGCGATACGGCCTTCAACTATTCGGAGCCGCTGGATCTCACGCTCATCGTGCCGCGGCTGGTCCGGCTGCCGGGCGGCGCGCTGGTGCGCACGGATGCGCTCTATGCGATCCTCGGCATCGGCGGCATCGTGGTCGTGGCGTTGAGCGTCACCGGCGGCGCTGGGCTGCGCGCCCGCGCGCGCGCCCGCCGGCTGAGCGCAGAGAAGGTCGTCCGCCAGCGCGAGGCGCTCGAACGGGCCTTCAACCCGTATGTGTCGGGCGAGCCCATCCGCGATACGGACATGTTCTTCGGTCGCGAGGATCTGGTGCGGCGCATCTTCAACGCGCTGCACCAGAACAGCATCATGATCCACGGCGAGCGGCGGATGGGCAAGACCACGCTGCTGTATCAGATAGCCACGCAACTGCGCAACGCCGAGGATCCCGAATGGGCGTTCATCCCGGTGTATGTGGATCTGGAGGGGACGCCGCAGGATCATTTCTTCCATCACCTGATGGACGCCATCTGGGGCGTGCTCCAGGCCTACACGACGGGCAACGCGCCCGCGCTGAACTTCGCCATCCTGACGCCGGAACAGTACACCGACCGCGAGTTCGCCGCGGACTTGCGGGTCCTGTTGGAGCGCGTCAAGCGGGTCGTCGCCCCGCGCAAGGCGCGCGTCATCCTGCTGATGGACGAGATGGATGTCATAAGCAGCTATGACACGCTGGTGCAACAGCAACTGCGGCGCATCTTGATGAGCCCGCTGGCCGCGAACCTGGGTGCGGTGGTAGCCGGCATCCAGATCAGCAAGGAATGGGATCGGATGGAGAGCCCCTGGTACAACCTGTTC
>MWBF01000297.1 GCA_002068935.1 Chloroflexi bacterium ADurb.Bin325 | reverse complement strand
CCGAGGCGGCCGGCGACGCGGGCATCCTGGTCGCGCCCCACGACGTGGCCGCGCTGGCAGGCGCGCTCGAACGCGTGCTCGCCGACCCCGTGCTGGCCGCGGAGCTGCGCGGCCGCGGGCTGGCGCAGGCCGCGCGTTTCACCTGGCGGCGCGCGGCCGAGGCCACCCTCGACCTGTACCGCACCGTTATCCGTTGACTTCTGTCCATCTCAATGATATCATTACATCATGAATGACATCATGCAGCCATGCAGGCAACGGCATGAGGAGATGGAATTATGATACGAACTCAAATCCAACTGACGGAAGAGCAAGTCCATGCGCTGAAGGAGATCGCGCATCGGGAAAATACATCCATCGCCGAACTGACCCGGCGCGCCATTGATCAGTGGCTGGAGACCAGCAGCAGCATTTCAGTGACAGAGCGGCGCCGCCGGGCGCGTTCTGTAGTTGGACGTTTTCGTTCGGGCAGGTCGGATGTGTCCGAACGACATGACGATTATCTGGCTGAAGCGTACAGCGCATGATCGTCTTCGTCGATACTTCTGCGCTCTATGCGCTCATGGATGCAGATGACCAGCACCATGCACGCGCGCGTGCTGCCTGGGTTGAGTGGCTGGATCAGCCCGTGCAATTTCTGACCACCAACTACGTTTTGCTGGAGAGCATTGCGCTAATTCAGCGACGATTGGGCATGGAAGCTGCCCGTCAGTTCGAAGAAGATCTCACGCCCGTCCTGCTCATTCAGTGGGTTGATGCTGACCTGCATCAAATCGCGATGCGTACAATGCTTGCCACCGGACGGCGAGACCTGAGTCTCGTGGACTGTACCAACGTGGAACTGATGCGGCGACTTGGACACCAGTCTATCTTCGCATTCGACCAGCACTATACGGAACAGGGGTTGACGCGGCTCCCATGACCTATGTCCGTCTACTTTGACATCTCCGCGGCGGTACACCGCCGCGCGGGGCTGGGCCGCTACGCCGAGAGCCTGGCCCGCGGCCTGCTGCCGCTGCTCGGCGATGAGCTGGCCTTCTTCTACAACCGGGAGGCGGGCGTCGAACCGCTGGCCGGGCTGGAGCACGTGCCCGCGCGGACGGTCAGCCTGGGCTACAAGCCGTGGCGGATGCTCGTCTGGCTGGGCCAGTTGGGCCGCATCCGGTTCGACCGCCTGCTGCCCGGCGCGCGGCTCTACCATGCGACCGAGCACCTGCTGATGCCGCTGGCCGGCGTCCCGACCGTCCTGACCGTCCACGACCTCATCTTCCGCCGCTATCCCGCGCACCACAAGCCGCTCAACCGCGCGTATCTCAACGCGACGCTGCCGCTCTTCTGCCGCCGCGCCGGCCACATCATCGCCGTGTCGGAGCAGACGAAGCGCGACATCATGGCGGCCTACCATGTGCCCGCGCAGAAGATCAGCGTCATCCACGAGGCCGCCGACCCGCGCTTCCGCCCGCAGCCGCCGGAGGCCGTGGCCGAGGCGCGGGCGCGCTACGGCCTGCCTGCGCGCTACCTGCTCTTCGTGGGCACGATCGAGCCGCGCAAGAACCTGGGCCGCGTGCTGGCCGCGTTCGAGCGGCTGCACCGCGAGCGGCTGACCGACGCGCTGGTGATCGTCGGCAGGCGCGGCTGGCTGTACGACGCCTTCTTCGCGCAGCTCGAGGCGTCGCCCGCGCGGCAGGCCGTCCTCTTCCCCGGGTTCGTGCCCGACGCAGACCTGCCCGCGGTCTACGCGGGCAGCCAGGCGGTCGCGTTCCCCAGCGAGTTCGAGGGGTTCGGCTTGCCCGTGCTGGAAGGGATGGCGTGCGGCGCGCCGGTCGTCTGCTCGAACACCTCGTCGCTGCCGGAGGTGGCGGGCGACGCCGCGCTGCTCGTCGACCCGCTGGACACGGACGCGCTGACGGATGCGCTGCGCCGCGTGCTCGCCGACCCCGGCCTGGCCGCCGAGCTGCGCCAGCGCGGCTACGCCCAGGCCGCCCGGTTCTCGTGGTCGCGGGCCGCGCAGGAGACGGCCGCGGTCTACGAGAGGCTGCTGCGGCCATGACCCACTACGCCCTGGATGCGCGCACGGCCACGCCGCACTTTCCCGGCATCGGGCGCTACGTGACCAGCCTGGCGCAGGCGCTCGCGGCGCAACTGCGGCCCGACGAGCGGCTGACCCTGCTCGTCCAGCCGGAGCATCCCGTCCGGCTGCCCGCCGGCGCGGCGGCACAGGCGCACCCGGCAGCCGTCTCGCCCTTCTCACTCGCCCAGCAGCGGCGCGTGCCGGGCCTGCTGCGGCGGCTGGCCGCCGACCTCTACCACAGCCCGTACTACCTGATGCCCTACCGGCCCGGCGTGCACACGGTGCTGACCGTCTACGATGTCATCCCCTTGCGCCACCCGGAGCACAGCTCGGCCCGCGCCCGGCTGCTCTTCCGGCTGACTACCGCGCTGGCGCTGCGCAGCGCGCGGCAGGTCATCGCCATCTCCGAGGCCGCGCGGCAGGACTTCATCGCCGATTTCCGGATCTCGCCGGAGCGCATCCGCGCCATCCCGCTGGCCGCGGACCCCGCGTTCCGGCCGCAGCCGCCGGAGGCCATCCAGGACGTGCGCCGGCGCTACAACCTGCCCGGCCGGTTCGTGCTCTATCTGGGCAGCAACAAACCGCACAAGAACCTGGTGCGGCTCGTGCAGGCGTGGAACACGATGGAAGATGGAAGATGGAAGATGGAAGATTGCAAATTGATTATCGCTGGGGCGTGGGATCCGCGCTATCCAGAGGCCAAAGAGCTGGCAGAGTCCTTCAGCGCAACCTCCGTTGACGCGAGCCGCGATCTTCCATCTTCCATCTGCAATCTGCAATCCATTCTCTGGCTCGGCCGCGTGCCGGAGGCGGATCTGCCCGCGCTCTACAGCGCGGCGGCGGCCTTCGTCTTCCCCAGCCTGTACGAGGGGTTCGGGCTGCCGGTGTTGGAGGCAATGGCATGCGGCGCGCCGGTCGTCTGCTCGAACGTGTCCAGCCTGCCGGAGACCGCGGGCGACGCAGCCCTGCTCGTGGACCCGACCGACGCGGCCGCGCTGGCCGATGCGCTGCGCCGCGTGCTCGCCGAGCCCGGCCTGGCCGCGGATTTGCGCGGCCGCGGGCTGGCGCAGGCCGCGCGCTTCACCTGGGAGCGCGCCGCGGCCGAGACCCTGCACATCTACAGACAGGCGGCATCGTGAAGATCCTCCACATCTACAAGGATTATCCGCCCGTGCTGGGCGGCATCGAGAACCACGTCAGGCTCCTGGCCGAAGGACAGGCGCAGCGCGGGCACCAGGTGGCCGCGCTCGTGACCAACCCCGCGGGGCCGAGGACGGCCATCGCCGAGGAGGCCGGGGTGCAGGTGATCCGCGCGGGCCGCCTCGCGACCGTCGCATCCACGCCGCTCAGCCTGGCGCTGCCCGCGCAGCTCGCGGGCAGCCGGCCCGACGTGGTCCACCTGCACTTCCCCTACCCGGTGGGCGAGATGAGCCAGTGGCTGCTGCGCCGCGGGCAGGCCACCGTGCTGACCTATCACAGCGACGTCGTGCGGCAGGCCAAGATCCTGCGGCTCTACCGGCCGCTGCTGCGCCGCGTGCTGCACGCGGCGGACGCCATCATCATCGGCAGCCCGCCCATGCGCAAGAGCGCATACCTGGCCGAACACCAGGCCAGGCTCCACCTGATCCCCTACGGCATCCCGCTGGCGCGGTTCCGCGATGCCGCGCGGCCCGCGGAGATCCCGGCGGCCGCGGCGCAGCCCACGCTGCTGTTCGTCGGCCGCCTGCGCTATTACAAGGGGCTGGATTATCTCATCCGCGCCCTGCCGCAGATCCCCGCGCGGCTGCTCGTCGTCGGTATCGGGCCGATGGAGGCGGAGTGGCGCAAGCTGGCCGCGGACACGGGCGTCGCTGAACGCATCGCCTGGCTGGGCGAAGTCCCCGATGCGGATCTGCCCGCGCTGTACCACGCGGCGGATCTGTTCGTGCTGCCCGCCAGCCACACGAGCGAGGCTTTCGGGCTGGTGCAGGTCGAGGCGATGGCCGCGGGGCTGCCCGTGGTCAGCACCGAGCTGGGCACGGGCACATCTTACGTCAACCAGGACGGCGTGACCGGCCGCGTCGTCCCCCCGCGCGACCCGGTTGCGCTGGCCGCGGCCATCAATGCGCTGCTGGCCGACCCCGCGGAGCGCGCGCGGCTGGCCGCGGCCGCGCAGGCCCGCGTCGCGGCGGAGTTCGACCTTCCGGTCATGGTGCAGCGGGTGCTGGCGCTTTACGAGGCCGCGCTGTCACAGGCGCAAGGCCACGCGCGGGCGTCCTGAGCGGGTGGAGAAGTGCTGGGGCCGGTCTCCGACCGTGCCCCTTGCCCCAGCGGCCCAGCGCCGCCGACGACACAAGGCCAGGCGCAGGCATCCTGAGCGGGTGGATAGCCCAGCGCTGCCGACGACGCAAGGTCAGTCGAAGGATGCCCGCTTATAAGGCCGCCCCTTCGACTGCGTGCGTCGCTACGCGACGCCCTCCGCTCAGGATGCTTCCGATTTT
>MWBF01000296.1 GCA_002068935.1 Chloroflexi bacterium ADurb.Bin325 | reverse complement strand
ACGGACGGCGCGATTGCCGCCACGAGCAGGGCTGCCAGGAGCAGGGTCGAGGCAAGCCGGAAGGTTCGCGCTGTGCGAAAGCTCATTCGGTCGCTCCTTTCGAATCTGAAGCTGTGTAACCTGCCACCTATTGTCTGCATCATATAGGCCGCATTATACACAAGGCCCCCAGGAATCCAAAGCCGAGCGTTTCGATAGGTGCATGGCGTCCGGGGCAGATTTCAACCAGGAATTCCGAATACAAACTTGAACACAGGCGCCCTGAGCGGGATGGTCGTGACCTTTGGCCACCGTACAGGATGAAAATGTCGGAAGCACCCTGAGCGGAGGGCGTCGCGTAGCGACGCACGCAGTCGAAGGGGCGGCCATTTTCAGAGCGGGCCAAAGTCGCATCCTTCGACTGCGTCCGCACTGCGTGCGGCCTCCGCTCAGGATGCTTGATCGCCTCGAAATCGCACCGCACCCAATTTCGTTCCAGGAGGAGAGCGAGCTATGTCCAGGCAAGTCGTCGTCTACATATCGCCGTGGTGCTCCAGCAGTTCGGACACTCAGCGCGCACTGAAGGAGTGGGCCGTGCCGGCCACCTTCATCAACATCAAGGAAGATCGCGCGGCGGCCGCGCGCGTCAAGGAGTGGGTCGGCTTCGAGAGCGTGCCGACGGTGGTCATCGCCGAGGAGGGGCGTCTTGAGCCGTTCGAGCCGCCCGCGCCGCTGGCCGCAGGGGCCAGCCCGCGCGGCATCGACCGCGGCAGCATGCTGACCGAGGCCAACCGCCAGCAGCTCCGGGCGTGGCTCGTCAAACACGGCATCATGGCGGAATAGCGTCGGACAGAATAACGCCGGATCGCAAGCCGTGCTATAATCCCCCTGGCAGAAGCGCAGGCTGGCCCGACGCCGCGCCTGTCGAGGAATCCACCCGATGAAGAGCAAACGATTCAGCAGGGGCGAACTGATCTTGCTCGCGGCGATCGCGCTGGGCTTTGCGGCGTTGAGCACGCTGGGCCTGTGGGCCTACCTGGAGCGCGACAACCGCTGGGTGCGCATCGTCTCCCCGACCGATGCCAGAGCCGTGGAGATCGTCGCGGTATCGCGGCTGCTCCAGCCCTACGTGCGGACGGATCAGGGAACCTACTACTTCTGCAGCGGCGTCACCTGGCACGACGCATGCGAGCGGATCGACACAACGCGGCTGCCGACCACGGCGATCCCGCCCCGCTGGCGGACGTGCGAGCCGGCCCTGCCCAGGCTGCCCGCGCCGCCCGGCGAGGTGATCCACTCGCTCGACTTCGCCCGCTGCCAGGAGGCGCGCACCTATGCCCGGATCATCGTCCTGGCGGACGGCACGATCTGGCGCTGGCAGCGCAGCTTCTCCTGGGTTCGCGAATTCGCGTTTGCCGTCGGCGTCTTCTGGAGCCTCGTCATCGGCGCGCTGATCGGCTTCGGGGTGGTGGGGCTGCGGCGCTATCTCCGAGCGCCGCTCCCGGGCGAGAAGAAGCCCTGACGCGGCGGCCGGGGAGCGAAGTTGCCCGCCGCGTCCTTCCTGTGGTATGATCCCGTCTGCGCCCCCGTAGCTCAGGTGGACAGAGCAAGGCACTCCTAACGCCTTGGCCGCAGGTTCGAGTCCTGCCGGGGGTATTGGCTACGGGCAGCAGGTTCAGCAGTTCAGAAAACTCCCTCTTGTGGTGTCGCGCCACAGGAGGGAGTTTTTATGTCCGCAGAGCAGGAGCGCTCGCCGCCCCTTGCTGTCACTGCTTGACAGCGCCGGCGGTCAGCCCGGCGACAAAGGTGCGCATCGTGAAGAGAAAGAGCAGCACCATCGGCAGGGCGGCAATCACCGCGGCTGCCATGCCGGCGCCGGGCTCAGGACGATATAGCCCATCGCTGAAGAAGATCACGCCGGTGACCGCGGTGCGGGCCGCCTCCGTGTTGGCGACCAGGGTGGGCCAGGCGTAGTCGTTCCAGATCCACCAGACCTGAAAGATGGCCATGGCGCTGAGCGCCGGCAGCGCCAGCGGCACGCCGATATGCCAGAACTGCGCGAGCGTGCTGGCGCCGTCCACCTGCGCGGCATCGAGCATCTCCGCGGGCAAATCGGCGAAGAAGCTGCGCAGCACAAAGATCATCAGGCTCTGATGGGCACTGTAAGGGACAATCAAGGCCCACAAAGTGTTATGCATCCCGAGCTGGATGATGAGCTGGAAGGTCGGCACCAGCAGCACCGTCCCCGGCACGAAGAGGATCAGAAGGAAGGCAAAAAAGAGCACATCGCGGCCCGGAAACTCGAAACGCGCAAACACGAACGCTGTGAGAGCCGCCATGGTCAGGCTGGCGGTGGTCGCTACCAGGCCAATGACGATGTTGTGCCAGAGCGGGTCGCGCATGAAGCGCCAGGCCAGCGTGTAGTTCTCGAACACCAGGGGCAAGGTGAGGCCCATCGGGTTAGCGCCGAACTGATAGACATCTTTGAAGGACAGGTTGATCAGGGTCAGGATGGGCACGAAGGTTGCCAGGGCCAGCAGCCCCAGGATAGTGTTGATTACGACCTGTCCGGCATGGCGTCGCAGTTTAAGCATGGCAATCTAGGCTCGTGTCCTGGCTTGTTCAAGGCGGGCGACCAGCGAACGCAGCAGGACCAGCGCAAACGTCACCGCAAACAGGACGCTGCCGATGGCAGACCCGTAGCCCAGGTCCAGGTCGTCGCGCACGGCGCGATACATCTGCAACCCAGGAACGAGCGTGCCAGCGATGCCGGGTCCGCCGTTCGTCATGATGAGCGGCGCGTCGAACGAACGGATATGATAGATGAACGTCAGCGCCACGAGGACCATCATCTGGCCCCGGATGAGCGGCAGTTCGATGGCGAAAAAGCGGCGGATGGGGCCAGCGCCGTCCACCAGGGCCGCGTCCAGCAGGTCTGCGGAGATCGATTGTAGCGCGGCCAGGTAGACGAGAAAGTTCAGGCCGGCGATCCAGGGGAAGCCGACCAGGATGATCGCTCCCAGCGCGGTGCGCGGATCGCCCAGCCACCAGCGCGTGAGCTCGTTCAAGCCGATCGCGCGCAGGATGACGTTGAAGCCGCCATCCATCCCATAGAACCAGCGCCAGATGAAGACGATCACCGTCCCGGGCACCACGATCGGGAGGACGAACAGCATGCGCCACCAGAATTGCGTGGTCTGCGATCTGACATGTCTGACGAGCGCCGCGCCCAGGAGGGGCATGGTCAGAACGATGCCGACGTTCGCCAGCAGCAGGATCGCCATGTTACGCCAGGCCGCGGCGGTGACAGGGTCGCCGAACATGCGCTTATACTGCGCCAGCCCCACCCAGACGGTACGCTTGATATCCCAGTAGGTAAACGAATGATAGAAGCCGGAGACCATCGGGTAATAGTAGAAGACGAGAGTCGCGATCAGGCTGGGCAGCAGCAGGAGGTAGAGACGCCACTGGCGGCGGACGCGCTGGAGCGAGCCCGCCTGGCGCTGAGCTGCGGGCGTGTCGGGCGCCGGCGCGGGCCGACGTTCCGCAAGGATGTCTTCCATAAACCTGTCCCGTGGGCGTGCGAAGCCTGACGCGAGCGAGACCGGGCCAGACAAGGACCTGCCCAACCCGGCCTCACCCACCTCAGCCTACCATTTGTCGGCGTTCCACTCCGGATGCTGAAGGAGAGCGTTCGCGGTCAGTTGGTCGGCCAGCCTCTGCCAGGCGGTCAGCGCCTCGTCGAGGTTCAACGTCCCGCCCAGGTAGTCCTGATAGATCTTGATCGCTTGCGTCCCATTGGCGGGCCCGAACGCGTTGTTGATGTCGAGGCCGCTAAAGCGCTTGCCCGGCTGGATGTAGCCGCGCCAGCGATCCTGCATGGCCGGGTCATCCGGGAAGATGGTTTCAACCGTGCTGCCGGCCTCGAAGCAGGGTACCGGTTGCAGGCTGCACCAGTGTTTGTTGGCCGCGGGGCTGGTGACATACTGCGCGAGATCCAACAGCAGGTTGAGCTTGCCTGCATCCACCGTGGTCATGGGGATGAACAGATACTGTCCGCCCGCGCCCTCGGCAGAGCTGCCGTAGCGAATCGGCATGTCGCCTTCTTTCAGGGCCGGCTGATAGTATGAGCCCCAGGCGAAGGTGATATTGGGGTCGGCCGCTACGGTCGAAACGTTGAGACGTGAGAGCCAGCGGAAGGCGACCTCCCCCTGCACAAAGGGATCGCCGGGCGGCGGCGGGGCCAGGTAGCCTTCATGGAAGTACTGCGACATCTCCTTCGTCAGCTCGAAGACCGGCCGCATGTCCTCGGCGGACCACTCCCCCTTCTTGAGACACCAGACAGCCTCGATCTGCGAGATTAAGCCATCGACCGGCTCGCCGACCTGGCCGTCACAGGTCTTGACCACGTCGGCCAGCAACTGATCGCTCCAGATGCCGGTCTGCCAGGCGAAGACGTAGCTCTCGTTCCCGGCCGTGGGCATATACAGGGGTTGGAAGCCGGCAGCCTTAATCTTTGCCAGGGCCTCGACAAACTCAGGCCAGGTCTTGGGCAGATCGGTCACGCCGGCCTTCAGGATG
>MWBF01000295.1 GCA_002068935.1 Chloroflexi bacterium ADurb.Bin325 | reverse complement strand
AGCTGGGCTTTGCGGACGTGACGCCGAACAGCCTCGACGCGGTGAGCGACCGCGACTTCGTCGCCGAGTTCCTCTTCTGGGCCGCGCTCCTGGGCGTGCATCTCAGCCGCTGGGCGGAGGATCTGATCCTGTGGAGCAGCCGCGAGTTCGGCTTCGTGACGCTGGCCGACGCCTACAGCACCGGCTCCAGCCTGATGCCGCAGAAGAAGAACCCCGATGCCCTGGAGCTGCTGCGCGGCAAGTCCGGCCGGTTGACCGGCGGGCTGATGGGGCTGCTGACCGTGCTGAAGGGGCTGCCGGCCGCCTACGACAAGGATCTCCAGGAGGACAAGGAGCCGCTGTTCGACGCGGTAGACACCCTGGCGCTGGCGCTGCCCGTCGCGCAGGGCGTCCTGGAGACGTTGACGATCCACCCGGAGCGGATGCTGGCCGCGCTGGGCGACGAGATGCTGGCGACCGATCTGGCGGATGCGCTGGTGCGCGCGGGCGTGCCCTTCCGCGAGAGCCATCACCTGGTTGGCCGCGCGGTGCGCCGCGCGGAGGAGCTCGGCTGCCCGCTACGCGCGGTCCCGCCCGCGGAGCTGCGCGCGATCAGCCCCCATCTCGCCGCGGCCGAGATGGCCGCGGTCTGGGATTTCGAGCGCTCCGTGGAGCAGCGCGCTGTAGCCGGCGGCACGGCCCGCGCGGCGGTCCTGGCGCAGATCGAGGCGTTAAGAGGATAGGGCGCTGATGCTCATGATCTGAGCGTCTATTCGAATCTCCGACCCTCCTGGCTCGGTCGGAGACCGGCCAGAGCGGGCGAAAAATGCTGGGGCCGGTCTCTGACCGAGCCCCCGTCAAAGCGCCCTCCGCTCAGGGCGCTTCCGGCATTTTCATCCGGGACGGTGGCCCAGAAACCATGACCACCCCGGTGCAAGCCCTCATTGTTCGCTGGCGACGGGCAGCTTGTTCTCGCTCCAGAGGTTGAAGAACGAGAGCCACTGATCCGGGTGGCGGCGGATCATCTCTTCGAATATCGCCAGGACGCGGCGCGTCAGGTCCTCCACCGTATCGGTCTGCAAGTCCGGCACGATGGGCGGACGGATGTCCACTACGATCCGGTGATCGTCCACCCGGTAGGTGTTGCTGGGCAGGATCCAGGCGCCGGTCTTGAGCGCCAGCTTGGCGTGGCCGCTGGGCATGCGCGTCGCCTGCCCGAAGAACGGCAGCCGCAGCCCCGTTCCTTTCACGTCGCGATCCGACACCAACGCGATGACGCGGCCGCGCTTGAGCGCTTGCAACAGCTTCGCCATCGCCCCGCCCAGGGAGACGACCTCGACATCGCTCTCCGCGCGCGTGTCGGTGAAGATCTTGTCGACGCGCGGGTCCTTGTGCGGCAGCGCCACCACCGTCAGCGGCACGCCCAGCAGCCCCATCGACGCGCCGGCCAGCTCCCAACTGCCCATGTGAACCGTGACCAGGATGCCGCCGCAGCCCGCGCGCTGCGCCGCGGCCAGGTGCTCCTGCCCGCGAATCTCGGCGACGTACTCGCCCAGGTTCTCGCGCGTGAGGTTGGGGATGTAGAAGAAGTCCACGACGGCGTAGGCGAAGTGTCGGAAGGTCGCGCGGGCCATGCGCCAGCGTTGGAATGCGCCCGTCTCCGGCGGCAGCACGCGCGCCTGGTTGGCGTAGACGCCCCGTCGCGACTTGCGGTTGAAGATGAAGTTCAGCTCCGCCACCAGGCCGGCGACGAAATAGATCAGGCTGCGCGGGCTGCGCTTGATGAGCCAGAACGCCAGCCGATACAGATAGTAGTTTTCGAAGATCATGATCCCTGTCCACGCATGGTTCGCGGGTCGCCGACGAACCGCTCCCAGCTAACGATGATACCATGAATCGGCCCTGCGCTAAAAAGAGGGGCGCGGCCGCGGCAGGGGTGTGGTACAATGGCGCGGCAAACATCTATCCCGAGGAGTCCTCATGACCCTGCCCGCCGAGTTGACCGCCGACCAGTTGCGCCGGCATTATGATCCCGCCCAGTTGCCCTACGCCTCCACCGCGGATGCGCCGGATCTGGACGGCATCATCGGCCAGGAGCGCGCGACGCGCGCCATCGAATTCGGGCTGGACATCCCCTATCCCGGGTTCAACGTCTTTGCCACCGGCCCCGCCGGCGCAGGCAAGACCAGCATCATCAGCCGCTTCCTGGAGACGAAGGCCGCGGGCCGGCCGGTTCCGGCCGACTGGGGCTATATCCACAACTTCAGCCAGCCCGACCGGCCGATGGCCGTCCGTCTGCCGCCGGGCGGCGGCCGGCGGCTGCAAAATCAGACGAACGCGCTGCTGACGCAGGTCGCCGACGCGCTCAAGAAGGTCTTTGCCGGCGACCCCTACGCCGACAGCCGCCATACGCTGGAACGCCAGCTCGACCAGTTGCGCACCGAGCGGTTCAAGCAGTTGGACAAACAGGTCAGCGAGCGCGGCTTTGCGCTCACGCAGACCCCCGCGGGCATCGTCCTGACCCCGGTCAAGGACAGCCAGCCGCTGACGCGCGAGCAATACAACGCGCTGCCGGAGGCCGAACGGGCCGCGCTCAACGAGCAGGGCCAGATGCTCCAGGAGGAGCTGGAGCGCACCCTGCGCCAGGTGCAGGAGCTGGAATCGGCCGCCCAGGATCGCCTCGCCAACCTGGATCGCGAGATCACGGCAACTACCATCCAGCCCTTCTTTGCGCCGCTGCGCGAGGAGTACGCGGCCTGGCCCGACGTGGCGAAGTATCTCGATGCGGTGCAGGCGCACATGGCCCAGAACGCGGATCACTTCAAGCCGGCGATCGAGGCCATCGGCGCGTCGGCCGCGCCGGGCGATGTCGTGGCCGCGCTCCAGCCGCCGGCCGCGGCCACGCCCTTCGACCGCTATCGGCTGAACGTCATCGTCGATAACAGCGCGCTGCACGGCGCGCCGGTCGTCATCGAGACAAACCCGACCTACGCCAACCTCATCGGCCGGGTGGAGATGCGCGCCGAGATCGGCACGCTGGTCACGGATTACCGCTTCATCAAGCCGGGCGCGCTCCACCGGGCCAACGGCGGCTATCTGCTGCTCGATGCGCGCGTCCTGATGCGCCAGCCGCTGGCCTGGGAGGGGCTCAAGCAGGCGCTGCGCAACAAGCGCGTCCGCATCGAGGAGAGCAGTCAGCAGGCCGCGGTCCTGGCCACCACCATGCTGACGCCGGAGCCGATTCCGCTGGATGTCAAGGTCGTGCTCATCGGCGACCTGCCCACCTATTACCTCCTCTACGCATACGACGAGCAGTTCGAGAAGCTCTTCAAGGTGCGGGCCGACTTCGCGGTCGAGATGCCCTGGACGCAGGAGAACGAGGAGAAGATCGTCCGCTACATCCGCAACCGCTGCGAGGAGTTCGGGCTGCCGCACTTCGACATGAGCGCGGTCGCGGAGGTCGTGGAGCACAGCGCCCGGATCGTCGAGGATCAGCGCAAGCTGACCACCCGCTTCGCCCTCGTCTCCGACATCATCCAGGAGGCGGCCTTCTGGGCCGGCCGCGCGGGCCACACGCTGGTCACCAGCGCCGACGTCCGCAAGGCCATCGACGAACGCATCTACCGTTCCAGCCAATACGAGGAGCGGCTGCGCGAGGCGATCGTCGACGGCGCCATCATGGTGGACACCGCCGGCGCGGTGACCGGCCAGGTCAACGGGCTGGCGGTGATCCAGCTCGGCAACTACGAGCTGGGCCGGCCCACGCGCATCACCGCGCGGACCTTCCAGGGGCGCAGCGGCGTCATCAACATCGAGCGCGAGGCCCGGCTGAGCGGGCGCATCCACGACAAGGGGATGCTGATCCTCTCCGGCTTCCTCGGCGGGCGCTATGCCCAGGACAAGCCGCTCAGCCTGTCGGCCAGCATCGCGTTCGAGCAGTCCTACGACGGCGTCGACGGCGACAGCGCATCCTCGACCGAGCTGTACGCGCTGCTCTCCAGCCTGGCAGAGCTGCCCATCAAGCAGGGCATCGCGGTGACCGGGTCGGTCAACCAGCAGGGCCAGATCCAGGCCATCGGCGGCGCGACGGCCAAGATCGAGGGCTTCTTCGATGTCTGCCGGGCCATGCCGGGCGGGCTGACCGGCGAGCAGGGGGTCATCATTCCGGCGGCAAACGCGGCCAGCCTGATGCTGCGCAACGACGTGATCGAGGCCGTGGCCGCGGGCCAGTTCCACGTCTGGTCGGTGCGCACCGTGGACGAGGGGATTGCACTGCTGACCGGCGTCGAGGCCGGCGCGCGCGACGCCGCGGGCGCCTATCCGCCCGACAGCGTCAACGGCCGCGTCGACCGCAGGCTGCGCGAGCTGGCCGACCAGCTGGCGCGCTTCGGCCAACCGCAGCGCGAGCGCCAGGATGGGGAGCCGACCGGCGACGCGGCCGCCGGTCCGACTGCGGACGAGGAGGAGGCGGGAGACGAGCCCGCGCCGCCGGGCGAGCCGGATCTGCCCGGCGAGCAGCCGGAGCCGCCGTCCGCGGCGGGATGAGGGGCGCGGCCCGGCGGGGTCAGTCGAGGGCGCGCACGCGCAGCC
>MWBF01000294.1 GCA_002068935.1 Chloroflexi bacterium ADurb.Bin325 | reverse complement strand
CAGCTCACGGATGCGCGCCAGCATGGCGTCGGCGTCGAAATCGCCGACCAGCGCCAGCACCGCATTGTTGGGCGCATAGTAGACGCGGTAGTGCTCGTAAAGCTGGTCGCGCGTCATGGTCTCCAGGTCGCACTGCCAGCCGATCACCGAATGGTGATAGGAGTGGGCCTGAAACGCCGCGGCCTGCAACGCCTCGCCCAGCAGGAAGCCGGGGTTGTTCTCGTTCCCCTGCCGCTCCGAGATGATGACGGTGCGCTCCAGCTCGGTCTCGCCGGGATCGAACACGGCATTGACCATCCGATCCGCCTCGACGCGGAGGGCCAGGTCGATGCGGTCGGCCGGCAGCGTCTCGAAGTAGGTGGTGAAATCGATCCACGTCATGCCGTTGAACATGCCGCCTTCGCGCGCGATGGCCTTATCGAACTCGCCCTGCGGATAGGCCGGCGTGCCCTTGAAGAGCATGTGCTCGACCCAGTGCGATATGCCCGTGATGCCGGCGCGCTCGTTGCGGCTGCCGACGCGATACCAGACCCAGAAACTGGCAACCGGTGCGTGATGCATCTCGCGCAGCACCACCGTCAGACCGTTATCCAACACGGTCTTGCGGATGGGGATGAGTGAGTCCACGTAACCTCCTGATCGAAAAACCAACAGTGACGACAAACACGAAGGACGAAAAGCAGCGTTTTCGTCCTCCACAGCAGATGCAAGCCCGGATGCGGGCGTCGTGCGGCCAGCCGCGCAGGATCACTCCTCGGCGGGGCCCACGTTATTGTAGCCGCGGCCGATGCCGCGGTACAGGAATCCCGCTTCCCGCATCATCTGCGGCTCGTAGACGTTGCGCCCGTCGATGACGACCGGCGTGCGCATCAGCGACCGGATGCGCGGCAGGTCCAGGTGCTTGAACTCGTTCCACTCGGTCACGAGGACGAGCGCATCGCTGCCCTCGGCCAGCTCATACGGTCCCGTGGTCAGCTTGATCTCGGGCGCCACGCGCTCCGCCACACCCATCGCCACCGGGTCATACGCGCGCACGAGCGCGCCCTCGCGCAGCAGGATATTGGCGATCTCGACCGCGGGCGCATCGCGCATGTCGTCCGTGTTGGGCTTGAACGCCAGGCCCAGCAGCCCGATGCTCCTGTCGCGCAGCGAGCCCAACAGCTCCCGCAGCTTATGGACGATCAGGCGGCGCTGGTCGCGGTTGATGTCCATGACCGCGCGCAGCAGCGCCGGGTGCGCGCCGTGCAGCAGCCCCATGTATTCGAGCGCCTTGACGTCCTTCGGAAAACAGTTATGACAAATGAGGCCGGAGGACGCGACGAGTGTGCCCGTCGTCGTTTCGAGGCTGTACACCTGCGTGTCCACTTCATCGTAGCGCACATCCTGCACGGTCAGGACCGCGAAAGGCCCGCGCCGCTCGAACCCGCGCTGGCGGATGTGGCGCACATAGCCCGCGAGCACCGCGTCGATCTGCGGCCGGTGCTTCTCGCCGAACAGATCGCGCAGCGCGTCGAGCTGGCCGTACCCGCTGATGCGGAGGATGTACGCGGCTTGCGTAGACTTATTCATCCGACGCGTATATAGCGCCGGCACCACGTCGAGCGTCTGCATCAGCAGCGCCATCCCGTCGGCCAGTTGCTTGCTGACCGTGGCGTACTCGAACATCAGGTTGCGCCCGCCCTGCAGCGTCGTCACAGCGCCGTCGCCGCTCCATGCGCCGCGCAGCAGCTCGCGGCGCAGCGGCTCGCTCACGTTGAGCGCCAGATGCGGCAGCGCCTTGTCGTCGGAGCGGACGCCCACCTGCAATACATCGCGCAGCAGCCACGCGAAGATGCGCGATGACACGATTGTAGTGACCGCGTGCGTGCTGCGCCGTTCGATATACTTGAGGCCCAGTCCGTCCAGGATGCGCCGGACATCTGCAATATACTCCGTCTCATCTTCGTGGAAGCTGAACAGCACGCGCTCGCGCACCGCGCCCGCGCGGCCCGTGTCCTGGGTGATGCATCCCTCGGCCAGATAGTAGCCCAACAGGCGCATGAAGCCCGCGTCCACCGGGATGACAGCCCGCAGCCGCGCGCCCGCGCCTTTCGCCGTATACAGCTCGCACTGCTCCGCGGGCACATCCAGCACGCCCGCCGCACTCAGTTGGCGATACAGCGACAGCCGCATCCGGTTGTAACGCTTGATATCGTGCGGATAGGCCAGCGTGGTCTGCGGGATGTGCCGCGCAAAACGGTCATACTGCGCGCTGAACGCGCCGTTTGCCGCGCTGACCAGCACATCCTCCTCCAGCGGAGTCCCCGCCAGGAGTGCGATGAGGTCGAGGGACGTAACCGGCTCGACCGGAGGCATCTCGCACAGCGCCATCAGCCGGTCGCCGGGGACGACCGCGCTCGCGGGCACGATGCTGGCGCCGTCGTCGGTGTGCAGCACGACCGGGTGGTCCGCCGTCACGCGCAAGGTGCGTCCCATCGACGCGCTGAGCTCGACCATGACCCCGCGGTAGGGCCGCCGCGTGACGGCCTGCACCTGGGCAAGCGTGGGCCGGCCCGTCTCGAGATCGTACGCCAGGATGCGCTTGTCCGCGGGCGCGGCGACCTCCACGGTATCCCCGCGAAAGGCCGCGCCGGAGCGCGCAAACAGATCGCGGAACGACTCGGTCGCGACCGTGGGGCTGTTCAGCGTGAACACGGTCTCGTCCGCCTCGAAACAGCTCCCCCCGTAGCCGACCCCCGCATCCAGGAACGCGCGGCCGATGCGCTTGTCATAGCCCATGCCCGCGGCGACCTCCTTGACGTCCGCGCCGAGCTTCTCGCAGATGGTCGCAATCTCGTTGATGAACGAGATGCGCGTGGCAAGGAACGCGTTCGACGCATACTTGATCATCTCCGCGGTGCGCAGGTCGGTGAGGACGATCGGCGCGCGCAGGGGCAGGTGCAACTGCGCCACCTTTTCGGCGGCCTCGTGATCCAGCGAGCCGAGCACGACGCGGTCGGGGCTCATGAAGTCGGCCAGCGCGGAGCCCTCGCGCAGGAACTCCGGGCAGGAGACCACCGAGAACGGGACGGGGTTGGTCTGATGTTTGCGGATGATGTCGGCCACCCAGTCGCCCGTGCCGACGGGGACGGTGCTCTTGTTGATGATGACGAGGGGGTGATCCATCGTCTCAGCGATCGTCTCCGCGGCCATGCGCACGTATTGCAGATCGGCCTCGCCGTCCACGCCCGAGGGGGTGCCGACCGCGATAAAGACGAACTCCGCGTCGGCCAGCCCCTCCGGGTACGATGTGGTGAAATAGAGGCGGCCGGCCGCCACATTGCGCCGGATCACTTCCTCCAGGCCCGGCTCGAAGATGGGCACTCCGCCCCGCTTGAGCAGGTCGATCTTCTCCTCGTCGATATCGATGCAGGAAACCCGATTGCCCAGATCCGCAAAGCAGGTGCCTGTCACCAGCCCCACATAGCCCGTGCCGATCACGGCGATATTTTTCATGGTGCCTGAAACTCCTCGCTGTTTTTTCTATCGAAATCGCGCCATTTCACGCCCTCGCGCCACATATAGTAGCCGCCCAGGAGCGTGATGGGGAACCAGAGCGCCGCGTGCAACACGATAGTATAGCCGAAGGCCAGCCCGTAGTCCACTCCCAGCGCCTCCAACACGCGCGCGCCGATCTCGAACGTGCCGATATAGCCGGGCGCGGACGGCAGCGTCGTCGTCAGGTTGACGACGCCGTTCATCAGCATCAGGCCGATGAAGCTGATCGCAAAGCTGAACGCGTGCATCACAAACCAGTATTTGACGGTCTCCAGCAGCCAGATGACGACGGAGGTCACGAAGACCATCAGCACGTCGCGGCCGCTGCGCAGAAAGTGCAGGCCCTCCAGAAAGCGCGCATAGAAGCCGTCCAGCGGGCCGCGCAGCCGGGCCGGGATCAGGCGGTCGGCGAAGAAGCGATAGACGGCCGATGCGCGGCGCTCGTCGAAGACCATCCACAGAAAGAAGGCCAACGCGGCAAAGAACGCGATGCTGGCCGCGATGACCGTGGCCCGGTAGATGGGCGGGATATGTTCCGCGCCGACGAAGGGCAGCGCAAAAAAGACGAACAACAGCATGACCAGCCCGTCGAAGACGCGCTCGACGATGATCGTCGCCAGCGACGCGCTGACGCTGATGCCCTCGTTCCGGCGCAGCACGAACGCGCGGATCACCTCGCCCGCGCGGGCCGGGTAGACGTTGTTGCCGAAATAGCCGATACAGACGACGGGGAAGAGCGCGGCCAGCGAGACCGGCTTCAGCGGCCTCAGCAGGTAGTGCCAGCGCCAGGTGCGCGCCCAGACCGCGCCGAAATAGATCGCGATGCCGGGCAGGATCCAACCATATTGCGCCCCGCGCAGATGTTCGCCGACCTCGCCGAGGTGCAGCCCGCGCAGCGAAACCCAGATAAAGAACAGGCTGACGAGAAGGCCGAAAAGGATCTTCCAGCGCCTGCGCACGAAATCGCGCATCGATTCTCCCGCCCGTGTGCTGATGGCGACTTTTTCAAGATGATAACGGGCGGGCCACGGCCAACTTGCCCGCGCGCCCGCCCGATTCCGGT
>MWBF01000293.1 GCA_002068935.1 Chloroflexi bacterium ADurb.Bin325 | reverse complement strand
GTCTCCGACCGAGCCAGGGGGCACGGTCTGACCGGCCCCAGCATTTCAGATGCGTGGCGGCGTAGAGACGTGGCAACCCTGCTCAGCCGGGGCAGGCGTGGGGCGCTAAAGCGCTTACTACGAACCTCGGCTTCGCTCTGGCCGGTCTCCGACCGAGCCAGGGGGCACGGTCTGACCGGCCCCAGCATTTCAGATGCGTGGCGGCGTAGAGACGTGGCACCCCTGCTCAGGCTATCTGGTGAGGACAGGGTGACTTTGAGGAGGACATATGTACATCGACTTGAACGGCGTCTGGCAATTGCGCTGGACGGACGGACAGCGCGGGGATCAGCTTCCGCGGCTGCTGGTTGACGAGCCGGATCTTTCGCGGGCGATCCCCGCGCAGGTGCCCGGCGAGGTGCATCTCGACCTGGTCGCGGCCGGGCTGATCGAGGAGCCGACGCTGGCGCTCAACAGCCTGGCGTGCCGCTGGGTCGAAGAGGCGAAGTGGAGCTATCTGCGCACGTTCGATGCGCCGCGGCTCGCGCCGGGCCAGCGCGCGTGGCTGGTGCTGGAGGGGCTGGAGCTTCACGCGGCGGTCTATCTCAACGGCGAGCTGATCGGCGCGCACGCGAACGCGTTCTACCCCTGCCGCATCGAGGTGACGGATCGGCTGCGGCCCGGCGCGAACCGCCTGCTCGTCCAGCTCGAGGCCGGGCTGTTTGCGGCCGCGGATCGCCCCGGCCAGGGCTACGGCATGAACCCGGACTCGACCTGGACCAAGCGCAACTGGCACCGCACCGTGCAGTCGTCGTTCGGCTGGGATTGGTCGCCGCGGCTGCTCAACGTGGGCATCACCGGCGGCGCGCGGCTGGAGATTGCGTCCGCGGCGCGGCTGGAGACCTTCGTCGCGCTGGCGGAGGTCACGCCTGACCTGGCCGAGGGCGCGGTGACCGCGCGCATCTTCGTGGAGGGGCTGGAGGAGAGGCCCCAGGCCGGCCGCCTGCACGTGACGGTGACGGGGCCGACCGGCTTATACGAGGCGGAGGTTGACGTAACGATTCGCTCCGGCCTGCACCCGGTCGAGGCGCGGGTGAGCGTGGCGGAGCCGGCGCTGTGGTGGCCGGTGAATCACGGCATGCAGCCGCTCTACACCGTCGCCGCGACGCTGACCGTGGGCGACGCGATCATCGGCGCGGCGGAGCGCCGCGTGGGGTTCCGGCGCATCGAGGTGGATCAGTCGCCGCACCCGGAGGGCGGGCGCTATTTCGTCGTCACCGTGAACAACAAGCCCATCTTCTGCAAGGGCGGCAACTTCGTCCCCGCGGACATCATCCCCGCGCGCGCGGGCCGCGAAAAGTATGCGCTGCTGGTCGATCGCGCGTTGGAGGCCAACTGCAACCTGCTGCGCATCTGGGGCGGCGGACTGTACGAGCGCGATGCGTTCTACGACGTATGCGACGAGCGCGGCGTCCTCGTCTGGCAGGAGTTCATCTTTGCGTGCGCCAAGTACCCGCTCCACGACCCGGAGTTTCTGGCCAATGTCAAAAACGAGGCCGTCTATCAGGTGCGTCGGCTGGCGAACCATCCGAGCCTGGCGGTCTGGTGCGGCAACAACGAGATGGAGTGGGGCGCGCACGACTGGGGCTACGACAAGGGCGTGACCTACCCGGACTATGCGCTGTTCCACATGGTCATCCCGGTGATCCTCAGGCAGGAGGACGGCACGCGCTACTATCAGCCCAGCTCGCCCTTCTCGCCCGATCACGCGGAGCCCAACCGCGACGATATGGGCGATCAGCACCCGTGGAGCGTCGGCTTTGCGGATACCGACTTCCGCAAATACCGGCAGATGGCGTGTCGCTTCCCCAACGAGGGCGGCATCCTCGGCCCCAATGCGCTGCCGACGGTGCTGGCCTGTCTGCCGCCGGGCACGGCCCGCGACGCCGCGCTCGACCCGGCCCGCGCGGCCGCGCGGCTGACGCTGGCATGGGAGCACCACGACAACTCGGTGGCCTACTGGGGCGGTGTGCGGCCGTACCCCGATGTGATGCTCGAACAGTGGCTCGGCCGGTCGCGGCGCGACATGACGGTCGAGGAGTATGTCTACTGGGCGGGCGTGGTGCAGGGCATCGGGCTGAGCGAGTACATCCGTAACTTCCGCCGGCGCATGTTCTCCACCGCGTCGGCCATCTTCTGGATGTACAACGACTGCTGGCCGACGACGCGGAGCTGGACGATCGTGGACTACTACGGCCGCCGCACGCCCGCGTTCTACCCGGTGCGCCGCGCATTTCAGCCGGTCAGCGTCGCCATCGGCGTCGACGGGGACGACATCGTCTTCTCGGTCGTCAACGAGCGCGGCCCCTGGCGCGGGGAGCTGCGCTGCGGCCTCTTTGCGCTGGACGGCAGCCGGATGGAGGACTCGACGGTTGAGGTGCATATGGGCGCGAACGAGGCGCAGGTCATCGCCCGCAGGCCGCTCGCGGAGCTGCACGCGCTGGGCGCGCAGACGCACGCGGCGTTTGCGCTGCTGCGCCGGGACGGCCGCGAGGTCGCGCGCGACACGCTGTTCCTGCCGACCTTCGGGGAGATGCGCTGGCCGCGCGCGGAGGTGCGCGTGCGCCGCGCGGGCGACCAGGCCGTCTTCGAGAGCGATGTCTTTGCCTGGCGCGTCTGTCTCGACCTGGACGGCGAGGCCGCGCTGCCCGACAACTTCTTCGATGTGCTGCCGGGCGTCCCGGTCGTGCTGGACTGGCCCGCGGAGCTGGGCGAGCCGCGCGTGCTGCGCGTCGCCAACGGCGGATGAGGATGGAGCAACTGCACATGCTCTGGCCGGCGGGACGGGCGACGCCGGAGATCACGCTGCCCCACGGCTATCTGCTGCGCACCTTTGCGCCGGCGGATGCGGATGCGTACCTGGCATTGATGCACGCCGCGGGGTTCACGCAATGGGATGTCGCACACCTGACCGCGGAGCTGGAATTCGTCCTGCCGGACGGCCTGTTCGTGGTCGAGCACATGCCGACGGCCGCGCTCGTGGCGACCGCGATGGCCGAGCACCATGCGGGGCCGCTGCACCCGTTCGGCGGCGAGCTGGGCTGGGTGGCGGGCGATGCGCGGCACGCGCATCGCGGGCTGGGCCGGGCCGTCTGCACGGCCGTCGTCCGCCGCTTGCTCAGCGCGGGCTATCGCCGCATCTATCTGAAGACCGACGACTTCCGGCTGCCCGCCATCGCCGTCTATCTGCGGATGGGCTTCGCGCCGTTCCTCTATCAGGACGATATGTTCGCGCGCTGGCAGGCAGTTTGCGCGCAACTCGACTGGCCGTATACGCCGGAGGCGTGGCCAGGCATGGAGAGACGCCAATGACCAACGATAACATGATCCATGTCGGCATCGTCGGCGCGCCGCGCGGGCTTCCGCTGCGCGCCGCGTGGGAGGCGACCGGTCGCCTGCGCATCCGCGCGCTGTGCGACGCAAACCCCGACCGGCTTGCCGCCGCGGCGGACAAGCTGGAGCAGGTCGGGCTGTACACGGACTGCGAGGAGATGCTGGCGCGCGGCGACCTCGACGCGGTGCTGCTGGCGACGCCCATGCAGATGCACGTGCCGCAGGCCGTGGCCGCTTTGCAGGCCGGGGTGCATGTGCTGTCCGAGGTGACGGCGGGCGTGTCGGTGGACGAGTGTCGGGCGCTCGTCGCGGCCTGCCGGAGCAGCCGGGCGCGCTATTGGATGGCCGAGAACTATCTCTACGGCCGGCCGGTGCAGATCGTCAAGGCGCTCGTGGAGCGCGGGCTGTTCGGCGCGGCGTACTATGCGGAGGGCGAGTATCTCCACGACGGGAAGGAGTTGAGCGAGATTACGCCGTGGCGGCGCAAGTGGCAGACGGGCATCAACGGAATCACGTATGGGTCGCACAGCCTCGGCCCGATCCTGAGCTGGCTGCCCGGCGACAGGGTGGAATCGGTCTGCTGCGCGGGGTCGGGCCATCACTATCGCGACCCGCGCGGGGACGAATACGAGAACGAGGATTCGTGCGTGATGCTGTGCAAGCTGCGCAGCGGCGGGCTGGCGAAGGTGCGCGTGGACATCCTCTCGGAGCGGCCCCACGCGATGACCAACTATCAGCTCCAGGGGACGGAGGGTTGCTTCGAGTCGGCGCGGGCCGCGGGCGAGCGCGACCGCGTGTGGCTCCGCGCGCGCAGCCCGCACAAGGATCAGTGGCAGGCGCTCGACGACCTGGCCGAGGAGTTTCTGCCGGACGACTGGCGGCGTTATGAGGCGCTCGCGACGCGGGCCGGCCACGGCGGCGGCGACTTCTTCGTCGCGCTGGATTTCGCCCGCGCGCTGGACGGCCTGCCGTCGCAACTGCCCGGCATCCACGAGGCGCTCGACATGACCCTGCCCGGGCTGGTCAGCCAGCAGTCGATCGCGGAGGGGGGCCGCTGGCTGCCCGTGCCGGATTCGCGCGATTGGTGAGCGGGGACCGGGAGACGCTGGGGCTTGCCTCACCATGCTGGGGCCGGTCTCTGACCGTGCCCCTGGCTCGGTAGGCTCAACGCAGTTGAGCATGACCGGCCAGAGCAGGAGGGGGGATGGGGGGTGAGGCTCAGGCCGGCCGGGCCGTGG
>MWBF01000292.1 GCA_002068935.1 Chloroflexi bacterium ADurb.Bin325 | reverse complement strand
TGACCGCGCTGGCCGCGGCCATCCTCTTTGCCGCGACGCCCACCTTCTGGTCGCAGTCCGTCGTCGCGGAGGTCTACTCGCTGCACGCGGCCTTCGTCGCCGCGGTGCTGCTGGCGCTCCTGGGCTGGGCCGCGGCCGCGGCCAGGCCGGCGGGCCGCGGCCGGGCGCTCCTCGCGGCCGCGCTCTACGGCCTCAGCCTGACACACCACCGCACCATGCTGCTGCTGGCCCCCGCCATGCTGGTCTTCGTCGTGCAGACGCTGCGCGCCATCCCGCCGGCCGGCCGCCGCGCGGCCTACTCCAGAGGCACGCTGGCCCTGCTGCTGCTCTGTCTGCTCGCGCCGCTGGCGCTCTATCTCTACATCCCGCTGCGCGCGCCGGCCGCGCCGTACTATCAGATCCCGCTCGGCCCCGGCGAGGAGCTCGCGCTCTACGACGCCACCTTTGCGGGCTTCATCGCCCACGTGACCGGCAGCTCGTTCGGCGGCGAGCTGCGCCTCGGCCCGCAGGCGCAGGCGCAGGCCGTCGGGCTGTGGGGCCGCTTCGTCGCCGAGTTCTCGCTGCCCGGCGTGCTGCTCGGCCTGATCGGGCTGCTCTGGACGCTCGTGAGCCGGCCGCGGCGGCGCAATCCGGTGACGCCCCTGCTTGCGCTGACCTTCCTGGCGATCGTCGCCTTCAACCTGGTGTACGGCATCGGCGACATCTACGTCTTCTTCGTCCCCGCGTACCTGGTCTGGAGCCTGTGGGTCATGCTCGGCGCGCGGGCGCTGACGCGGCTCCTGACGGTCGCGCCGGCCGCGTTCCGCACCCGTCCGCCGCGCGCGGGCGAGGATCTGAGCGGCTCCAGCTCATCCGTCAACCTGTTTGCGCCCCTCGCGCTCCTGGCGCTGGCCGGGCTGCTGCTCGTCGGGAACTTCGCGCGCATGGATCGCAGCGCCGACCGCACTGCGCGCACGGCCTGGGAGGAGATCCTCGGCCAGCCCATCCCCGAAGACAGCCTGCTCGTGTCCAACGACCGGGACGAGGTGGTCCCGCAGTGGTATCTGAAGTATGTCGAGGGCGTCCGGCCCGACCTCGTGGGGCTGTTTCCGCGCTTGCAGCCCGGCGACGACTGGGCGAACGTGAGCCAGGTCATCGCCCGCGGCCTGCGCACCGGCCGGCCCGTCTATACGATCAAGCAGATGCCGGGGCTGAGCGTGAAGTTTGCGCAGCGGGGGCCGCTCGCGCCCGCGACGGATACGGCCGCGGCGACCGACGGACAGTTCGGCCTGCTGATGCACATCCTGGGGCCCGCGGTCGAGAAGACGCCCGACCGGCCGCTCGCGCTGACCTACGGCGACGCGCTCAAGCTCGTGGGCTACGATGTCGAGCCGGCGATGGCGACCACAGGCGGCGTCATCGCCGTGACCCTGTACTGGCAGCCGCAGCGCAAGATCGCCCGCGCCTACACCACCTTCGTGCATGTGGTGGACGCGGACGGAGCGCTCCTCGGCCAGAGCGACCAGCAGCCCGGCGGCGCGTATTATCCGACGAGCTTGTGGCGGCCCGGCGAGCTGCTGCGCGACGAGCACCGCATCACGCTGGCGCGGGCGGGCCGCGCGCCCTATGCGCTGGTGGCGGGCGCATACGCGGCCAGCCCGACGCTGCAACATCTCGGCGCGGCGCAGACCATCGGCCATATCGCGCCGGCGCGCGCCTCGGACGTCATGCCGACGGACATCGCGCACCGCGCGGACATCGACTTCGGCGGCCAGATAACGCTGCTCGGCTATGCCGTGACGGAGGGCCGCGACACGATCACCGTCCGCATGTACTGGCAGGCCCTCCGGCCCCCGGCCGAGGACTACACGATCTTCGTGCACCTGCTGGATGCGCAGGGGCGGATCATCGCGCAGCGCGACCAGCAGCCGACCGGCGGCCGGATGCCGACCAGCACCTGGCCGCGCGGGTACACGGTCGCTGACGAGGTCGTCTTGAACGTATCGGCCAATCTGCCGGCCGGCGCATACCAGCTTGTGACGGGCGTCTACCAGCCGCTCACCATGCTGCGGCTGCCCGCGACGGACGCCGCGGGCCGTCCGCTCGGCGACCACGTGTCGCTCGACGGGGTTGTGCGGCGGGCCGGCGGCTGAGGCCGGCGGCGCGGCCGACTCGTAGTGGGCGCTAAAGCACTTACTACAAGCCAACGCCTCAGGTTCGTAGTGGGCGCTTCAGCGCCTTTGGTACGCTCTGGCCGGTCAGAGACCGGCCCCAGCACGCGTGGTAATAGATGGCGCTAAAGCGCCTACTACAAACCGCCTTCGTTCGTAGTGGGCGCTTCAGCGCCTTTGGTGCGCGCTGGCCGGTCAGAGACCGGCCCCAGCACGCGTGGTAATAGATGGCGCTAAAGCGCTTACTACAAACCGCCTTCGTTCGTAGTGGGCGCTTTAGCGCCTTTGGTGCGCGCTGGCCGGTCAGAGACCGGCCCCAGCGCGAGTGGCAGTAGATGGCGCTAAAACGCCTACTACAAGCCAACGCCTCAGGTTCGTAGTGGGCGCTTTAGCGCCTTTGGTACGCTCTGGCCGGTCAGAGACCGGCCCCAGCGCGAGTGGCAGTAGATGGCGCTAAAGCGCTTACTACAAACCGCCTTCGTTCGTAGTGGGCGCTTTAGCGCCTTTGGTACGCTCTGGCCGGTCGGAGACCGGCCCCAGCGCGCCGCTCCGGGCAGGGGATAAGGAGGTTATGTCATGAAGTTTGTCGTCTGTGTCAAGCTGACACCCGATACCGAACAGCTCACCGAGGTGCGGCCCCAGGACGTGGGGACCGACGACCTGGGCGTGACGATGGTGATGAACCCGTGGGACGAGTTTGCCGTCGAGGAAGCGCTGTCGCTTCAGGAGCGGTACGACGGCGAGACCACGGTGCTGACCGTGGGCGGCGAGGAATCCGTCGAGGCGCTCAGGTGGGCCGTCGCGATGGGCGTCGAGGAGACCGTCCTGCTCTCGGACCCGGCCTTTGCCGACAGCGACGCCTGGGGCGTCGCCCACATCCTGGCCCAGGCCATCCGCCGGATCGACGGCTACAAGCTGGTGCTGACCGGCAAACAATCGGTGGACGGCAACAGCGGCATGGTCGGACCCGGGCTGGCCGCGGAGCTGGGCGCGCCGTTCATCGCCAACGTCGTCAAGATCCTCGACCTGACCGAGGACAGCATCACCGTGCGCCGCATGCTGGACGAGGGCATCCAGACGGTGCGCGTCGCGCTGCCCGCGGTCATCACGGTCAGCATCGAGATCAACGAGCCGCGCTACCGCACCTTCCTGGGCATCCGCAAGGCGGCCAAGCTGGCCTACCCGGCCACCGCCGCGGACGCGCTGCCGGGGCTGGATATGGGCCGCGTCGGCGCGCAGGCCGGGCTGGTGCGCTGGACGAACCTGCGCAAGCCGCCGGAGCGCGGGGGCAAGGTCGAGTTCATCGAGGGCGGCGCGCCGGCGGAGCAGGCCGCACGGCTGGCCGATAAGCTGATTGCCGGGAAGGTCATATAGGGCGGAGGGGCAGCGATGAGCATTCTCGTTTATATCGACCAGTTTGCGGGCCGGGCGAAGCTCGTCTCGTGGGAGGTTCTCGGCCGGGCGCGCGAGTTCGCCGACCAGCTCGGCTTGCCGCTCGTCGCGGTCGTCGTCGGCCAGAACGTCGGCCAGATCGCGCGGGAGGCCATCGCCTACGGCGCCGACCGCGTCCTGGTTGTGGACGGGCCGGCCTTCGCCCAATACCGCACCGGCGCATACGCGGCCGCGCTCAAGGCCGCGATCGCTGCGGCCCGCCCGCGCATCATCCTCGCGCCCGCGGTCGTCGGCGCGCGCGAGGTGGCCGCGCTGGCCGCGGCGCAGGCGCGCATCGGCATGGCCGCGGACGCGCAGGAGGTGTCGCTCGACGCGGACGGCAGGCTCCGGGCCGAGCGCCCGGTCTATTCCGGCAACATCCTGACCACGGTCATCTTTCGTGATGCGGTGCAGATGGCGACCGTGCGCAGCCGCAGCTACCCGCTGCCTCAGGCCGACGCGGGGCGGACGGGCGAGATCGCGGCGCTGGACGTGACGCTGGACGCCGCGGCCGCGGGCGAGGAGATCCTGGAGTTCGAGGCCGCGGGGGCCGGCGACGTGGATCTGCAGAACGCCAGCGTCATCGTGGCGGGCGGCCGCGGGGTCAAGGGGCCGGAGGGGTTCGAGCCGCTCCGCGCGCTGGCCGAGGCGCTGGGCGGCGCGATCGGCGCATCGCGCGCCGCGACCGACGGGGGCTGGGTGCCCTACAACTACCAGATCGGCCAGACGGGCAAGATCGTGCGGCCCGACCTCTACATCGCGTGCGGCATCTCCGGCGCGATCCAACACCTGGCCGGCATCGGCGGCGCAAAGGTGATCGTCGCCATCAACAAGGACAAGGACGCGCCGATCTTCGGGGTCGCGCACTACGGCATCGTGGGCGACCTGTTCGAGGTCGTGCCCGCGCTGACCGAGGCGCTCAAGGCGCGGCTGGGGAAGTGACCTCGCGCCCTATCGCCTCTCGCAAGCTTCGAATCTATCCGAAAATTGCTCTGGCCGGTCTCCGACCGAGCCAGGGGCACGGTCAGAGACCGGAGCGGGTTTTCGGATA
>MWBF01000291.1 GCA_002068935.1 Chloroflexi bacterium ADurb.Bin325 | reverse complement strand
CTCCTTCGACTGGCCTTTCGTCGTCAGCCACGGCGAGCCGGACAACCCGCTCAGGATGCTCCGTCTCGCTGATGGGAGGCTTCTGGCAGCGCCCTGGGCGGAGGACGCAGTGCGGACGCAGTCAAAGGGGCGGGCCAACGTGAGCGCGGCCGCGCGCCTCGCCGTGCTCATCTCCGGCAACGGCTCCAACCTCCAGGCCATCATCGACGCAAGCGAGGCAGGGGACCTCCCCGCGCAGGTCGCGCTCGTGGCGTCCAACCGCCGGGAAGCCTTCGGCCTCCAGCGCGCCGTGCGCGCGGGCATCCCGACCCTTTACTTCCCGCTGCGGCCCTATCTCGATGCGGGCCGCACGCGGCGCGACTACGACGCGGACCTGGCCGAGCGGGTCGCGGCCTGCGACCCGGCCCTCGTCGTGCTGGCCGGCTGGATGCATGTGCTCAGCCCCGCGTTCCTCGACCGTTTTCCCGGCCACGTGCTCAACCTGCACCCCGCGCTCCCCGGCCAGTTTGCGGGCACGCACGCCATCGAACGGGCGCTGCACGCGTACCGGCGAGGCGAGATCGCCCATACCGGCGTCATGGTGCATCGGGTCGCGGCGGAGGTGGACGCGGGGCCGGTCATCGCGACCGTCGAGGTGCCCATCGCGGCCGACGACACGCTGGAAACGCTCGAAGCGCGCGTCCACGCCGCGGAGCACATCCTCCTCGTCGAGGCGATCCGGCAGGCGCTGGCCGAGTAGCGGGCGCCCGGAGCACGGACGCGCTTATCCCCGCGCCGTCGCCTCCACGACTCGCCCGACCAGGCCCGGCCCGGCATAGATCAGCCCCGTATAGAGCTGCACGAGGCTCGCGCCGGCGTCGAGCTTCTCCTGCGCGTCCGCAGGCCGCAGGATGCCGCCCGACGCGATGATCGGGAGCCGGCCGTCGAGCAGGGCGGCCGTCCGGCGCACCAGGGCCGTGTTCGGCGCACACAGGGGCCGCCCGCTGAGCCCGCCCGTCTGCGCGGCCAGCCGCGACGTCAGGCCGGGCCGCGCCACGGTCGTGTTGGAGATGATGACCCCGTCCATCCCCGCCGCGCAGATGGCGGAGAGCGCCTGCTCCAGCGCGGCCTCGTCCAGGTCGGGCGCGAGCTTGACCAGCACCGGGACGGGCCGCGCCAGGAGCCGCGCCTGCGCGTCCCGCTCGTCGCCGATGGCGCGCAGCAGCTCGTCGAGCGCATCGCCGCCCTGGAGCGTGCGCAGGCCGGGCGTGTTCGGCGAGCTCACGTTGACGGCCAGGTAGTCCGCCAGCGGCGCAAAGCGCCGCGCCAACGCCACATAATCCGCGGCCGCATCCTCCAGCCGCGTATCCTTGTTCTTGCCGATGTTGACGCCGATGAGCGGCGCGTCCGCCCGCCGGCCGCGGCCCTTCAGCCGCCGCGCCAGCGCATCCGCGCCCCGGCCGGGGAAGCCCATGCGATTGATGACTGCCTCGTCCTCGACCAGCCGGAAGACGCGCGGCCGGGGGTTGCCGGGCTGGGGCCGCGGGGTCACGGTGCCCAGCTCCAGATGGCCGAAGGGCAGCGCGGCCAGCCCGCGCCAGGCCAGGCCGTCCTTGTCGTAGCCCGCGGCCAGCCCCACCGCGTTCGGGAACGTCAGCCCGCAGGCGTGAACCGGGCGCGCCGCGCCGCGCGGGGCAAACAGCGCGCGCAGCAGCGCCCGCGCCGGCGGCAGCGCGCCGGCCAGCCGCAGCAGCGCGACGGTCAGCCCGTGTGCGGCCTCGGGCGGCAGCCGGAAGATCAGCGGCCGCAGCTTGCCGTACATCGGTCGGCCCCTTCGCGCATCATCCGCCCCGCGTCATAAACTCGCGGGCGGCCGCAATCCGGTCGGCGGGGACCGCGGCGTTGGCCTCCCAGTAGTCCAGCAGCTCCGCCAGCCGCGTGACCGCGTGGAGGCGGTAGCCCGCGCCGGCCAGCGCCTCCTGCGCGCCCGACTGCCGGTCGATGAGCACGACGACGTCCTCCACTGCCAGCCCCGCGGCCGTGAGCTTTTCGATGGCCTCGAACTTGCTGCCGCCGGTCGTCGCCAGGTCGTCGATCACGACGACACGCTCGCCCGCCCGGTATGCGCCCTCGATGGCCGCGGCGGTGCCGTAGCCCTTGACCTCGCGCCGCGGGTAGATCAGCGGCCAGCCGCCCGCGAGGCTGACGGCCGTGCCGATGGGCAGCGCGGCATAGGGCAGGGCCGCGATCCGGTCGAAGCTGAGCCGCCGCAGGAGGGGCAGATAGGCCCGGCCCACCTCGGCCAGCAGCGCGGGGTGCGAGACCAACTGGCGCAGATCCAGATAGATCGGCGATTGCAGCCCCGACTTGAGCGTGAACTCGCCGAACTGCACGCAGCCGGCCGCGAGCAGCCCGTCCGCCAGCCAGGCGGGGAAGGCGTCGGCCCCGGTCGGCTGACCGGCCGCCGCGCCGCGCTCGGCCAGGAATGCGGCGCGCACTCGCCGCATCTCGTCGCGCAGCGCCTCGGCCGCCTTGCGCGGCGACGCGGCCCGCGCCACCGCGCGGCTGACCGGGATGAGCATGCCCAGGCCGTCCGCGCGCAGCCCGGCCCGCAGCGCGGCCGCGAGATCGCCGCCCTGAGCCCCCACCCCCGGCGCAAGAAACCAGAGATCGGGCGCGACCGCCCGGACCCGCGCCAGCGCGGCGGGGTGCGTCGCGCCCACGACCAGCGCCACGTTGTCGCCGCCGCCATGTTCGGCCGCGTTCCACCGGAGCGCCAGCCGGGCCACCCGCTCGTACACCAGCTCGCCGTCCGCCAGCCGCAGATCCTGCACGTCGCCCGCGCCCGGATTCGAGGTCTTGCAGAGCAGGAAGACGCCGCGCGTCGGATCCTGGATGAAGGGCTTCAGGCTGTCGTGTCCGAGATAAGGGTTGAGCGTGACCGCGGTCGCGCCGAGCTGCTCGAACGTGGAGCGGGCATACGCCTCCGCGGTGGAGGCGATGTCCCCGCGCTTGGCGTCCAGGATGACCGGGATGCCCGCGGGGATCGCGGCGATGACGTCGGCCAGCGCGGCCCAGCCCGCGGGGCCGTAGGCTTCGAAAAAGGCGGCGTTGGGCTTGTAGGCCATCGCCAGCCCCTCCGTCTCCGCCACCAGCCGCAGGCAGAACTCGCGGGCGGCCTCCGCTCCGGGGGCCGCCAGGTCGGCGGGATGCGGGTCCAGCCCGACGCACAGGAGCGAGTCCGTGCGCCGGGCGACGCTGTCGAGCAGGCGGTTGAAGCTCACGACGCCCATGTCGCTCACGCCTTCCCCAACACCATCGCCAGGAGCGCCATGCGGATGTAGAGGCCGTACTCCATCTGCCGGAAGTAGGCCGCGCGCGGGTCGTCGTCCACCTCCATCGCGATCTCGGTGATGCGCGGCAGCGGGTGCATCAGGATCATATCCTCCTTGGCGCGCGCCATCGTCTGGCTGTCGATGACGTACAGCCCTTTGACCTGATCGTACTCCGCCTCGCTGGCAAAGCGCTCCTTCTGGACGCGCGTCACGTAGAGCACGTCGGTCTCCGCCAGCACCGGCTCCAGGTCGGTGTACTCCCGCTGCGAGATGCCCTTCTCCGCCACCTCGTCCATGACCTCCGCGGGCATCCGCAGGATCTCCGGCGACACGTAGTTCAGGCGGACGTCGTAGAGCGTCAACAGCCGCGCCAGCGAGTGGACGGTCCGGCCGTATTTGAGGTCGCCGAGCATCGTCACGGTCAGGCCCTTGGGGTCGCCCAGCTCCTCGCAGATGGTGAACAGGTCGAGCAGCGCCTGGGTCGGGTGCTCGCCGATGCCGTCGCCCGCGTTGATGACCGGCTTGCGCGCATAGCGGGCCGCCAGCTCCGCGGAGCCCGCCTCCGGGTGGCGCAGCACGATGACGTCCGAATACGCCTCCAGCGTGCGGACGGTGTCGGGCAGCGACTCGCCCTTCGAGACCGAGGAGTAGTGCACCTCGTTGATGCGGATGACGCTGCCGCCGAGGCGCTCCATCGCCGCGGTGAACGACGAGGAGGTGCGGGTGGACGGCTCGTAGAACAGGTTGGCCAGGATCTTGCCCTTCAGCAGGTCGAAGCTGCCGACGCGGCGGACCATCTCCTTCATCTCGCGCGCAACGCCGAAGATCATCTCGAGATCGCCGCGGTTAAACTGCTTTACGCTCAGAATGTCGCGGCCGTAGAAAGGCGCGTCCTGCCGGTCGCCGAAGGGCAGATACGGGCTTTGTGTGCGAACGGATGACAGATTGTGGATCACGGAAAGGGCTCCTTATCGATGAGTGGATTGTAAACGAACGTTGCGGCCAGCGCCCGGCCTTGCCAGTACCTGGCCATCGCGGAAGGCCTCCGCGCCGCGCAGGACGACCCGCGTGACCCGGCCGCGAACCCGATGCCCCTCGAAGGGCGTCCAGCCGCAGCGCGAGTGCATCTCCTGGCCGCGCAGCTCGTAGGTCGCGGCCTCGTCGACCTCGATCCAGGTGTCCTCCTGCGCCGGCAGGCCGAAGATGCGCCGCGGGTTCTCCCACATCCGCAGGACGAGATCATCGACGGTCAGTCGACCCTCGTGGGCCGCGGTGAGCAGCAGCGGCAGGGCGGTTTCGAGGCCCGGAAAGCCGGGCGGCGGCTGGGCGC
>MWBF01000290.1 GCA_002068935.1 Chloroflexi bacterium ADurb.Bin325 | reverse complement strand
TGCACGAGGAGCCTCTGACCGCCGCAATCTATACGAAGAAGTGGGGCCAGTGGCCCTTTGTCCGCGGGCTGGGGATGCTGTGGGATGCGCTGGGCCTGGGCATGCGCGCGCTGCTCTGGTCGGCGGATGTCTCGTTGCAGGAGGAGGGGGGCGAGCCGGTCAAGTTCAGCGGCCCCGTCGCCTGGACGACCGTCGCGACCTCGCTGGCGTTTGCCGTGGGGCTTTTCTTCCTCCTGCCGACCGCCGCGGCCAAGTGGCTGGCGCCCGACGGCTCCGGCGGCATCCTGGTCAGCGTCGTCGAGGGCGTCATCCGACTGGCGCTCTTCCTGGCCTATCTCTGGGCGATCGGGTTCATGCCTGATATCCGGCGCGTCTTCGCCTATCACGGCGCGGAACACAAGACTATCAACGCCTACGAGGCCGGCGCGGAGCTTACGCCGGAGTCGGTGGCGCGCTTCACCACCGCGCACACCCGCTGCGGCACCAGCTTCCTGCTCTCGGTCATGCTGATCTCGATCATCGTGTTTGCGCCGTTCCACTTCGACAATCTGTTTCTGCGGCTGGCCTCGCGCCTCCTGCTGATCCCGGTCGTCGCCGGCATCGCATACGAGTTCATGCGCTTCAGCGCCGCGCGCGCGAGCCATCCCGTGGTGCGCGCGCTGATCACGCCGGGGCTGCTGCTCCAGCGGCTGACCACGCGCGAGCCGGAGCTGCCCATGATCGAGTGCGCCATCGCCGCGCTCAGGCCGGTGCTGGCCGCGGATGGCATCGAGATCGTCCTGCCGGCAGCCGCGGCCGCGGTCCAGGCGCCGGCCAGCGCATGACGCACGTGCAGCGAACAACAGCAAGGACCGAAAGGAGCATCCCCTCATGAGCAAAGTCAGCATCATCGGCGCCGGTTTCGTCGGCTCCACCATCGCCCACTGGGCCATGATCTCCGGCGGGTGTCAGGTGGTCCTGGTGGATGTCGTGGATGGCCTCGCGCAGGGCAAGGTGCTGGATCTGATCCAGGCCGGCCCCATTGCCGGTCACTCGATCGACGCGGTCGGCACGACTGACTATGCCGAGACTGCCAACTCTGACCTGGTCATCATCACGGCGGGCGTCGCGCGCAAGCCGGGCATGACGCGCGAGGATCTGGTGGGCATCAACGCAAAGATCGTGTCCGACGTGGTGCAGCAGGTGACCCCGCGCTCGCCCAACGCGACCCTGCTGATCATGACCAACCCGCTCGACACCATGACCTATCTGGCCTACAAGCTCAGCGGCTTCCCGCGCGAGCGCGTCGTCGGCCAGGCGGGCGTCCTCGATGGCGGCCGCATGCGCACGTTCATCGCCATGGAGTCCGGCGTCAACCCGGAGAACATCCACACCACGGTGCTGGGCGGCCACGGCGACGAGATGGTCCCGCTGGTGCGCTACTCCACGATTGCCGGGCTGCCGCTCTCCTATTTCCTCTCGCCGGAGCAGATCGACCGCATTGTCGCGCGCACGCGCGACGGGGGCGCGGAGATCGTGCGCTATCTCAAGACCGGCTCGGCCTATTATGCGCCGGGCGCGGCGGCCTGCAAGATGGCGCAGGCGATCATCCAGGATGCGCATCAGATCTACCCGGCCTCGGTCTATCTGCAGGGCGAGTACGGGCTGGAGGACATCTGCTTCGGCGTGCCGGTCGTGTTGGGGCGCGGGGGCGTGCAGCGCATCCTCGAGCTGGAGCTGAACGACGAGGAGCGCGCCGCGCTGATGCGCTCGGCGGATCTGATCCGCAGCACCATGGCGCATTTGAAACTGTAGATTTTTTGCAAGACCTGTCCGCGGCGCATGGGGGCCAGCCCGCAGGCGTACTGGCCCGTGCACTGTCGGACGTCTATCATATCTTTCTGATAGAGAGGTAAAGAAACCCCATGAGAGGCCCGATTGCCAATCAACGCCTGCAACAGTGGGTAGATGAGGTGGTCGCGCTGTGCCAGCCGGATGAGGTCTATTGGTGCGACGGCACGCGCGCCGAGTATGAGCGTTTGATGGCTCAGATGGTCAGCTCCGGCGCCAGCATTCCGCTCGCCAAGCGGCCCGATTCTTATCTGTTTCGCTCGGATCCGAGCGATGTCGCGCGCGTCGAGGCGCGCACCTATATCTCGACGCCCAGCCAGGACGACGCCGGGCCCACGAACAACTGGATCGCGCCGGACGAGCTGAAGCGGACCATGACCGGCCTGTACGATGGCTGCATGCGCGGCCGGACGGCCTACGTGATCCCGTTTTCGATGGGGCCGCTCGGCTCGCCGATGGCCAAGATCGGCGTCGAGGTCACCGACAGCCCCTACGTCGTCTGCAACATGCACATCATGACCCGCGTGGGCGACCGCGTGCTGGAGGCGCTGGGCGCCGACGGCGACTTCATGCCCTGTCTGCACTCGGTCGGCGCGCCGCTCGGCCCCGGCGAGGAGGATGCGCTGTGGCCCTGCGCGCCGATGGAAGATAAGTACATCAGCCATTTCCCGGATGAGAACCTCATCTGGTCATATGGGTCGGGCTATGGCGGCAACGCGCTGCTCGGCAAGAAGTGCCTTGCGCTGCGCGTCGCCTCGGCCAGGGCGCACCGCGAGGGCTGGATGGCTGAGCACATGCTGATCCTGCGGCTCATCAGCCCGGAGGGGCGGCGGTATCATATCGCGGCCGCGTTCCCCTCGGCCTGCGGCAAGACGAACCTGGCGATGATCCAGCCGACCATCCCCGGCTGGCGCGCCGAGTGCCTCGGCGACGACATCGCGTGGATGTGGATCGGCGCGGACGGCCGGCTGTGGGCCATCAACCCGGAGGCGGGCTTCTTCGGCGTCGCGCCGGGCACATCCTACCAGTCCAACCCGGTGGCGATGGACACGGTGCGCGCAAACGTCATCTTCACCAACTGCGCGCTGACCGACGACGGCGACGTCTGGTGGGAGGGGATGGGCGTGCCCGCGCCGGCGCATGCCGTGGACTGGCGCGGCCATGATTGGACGCCGGGAAACGCGGCCCCCGCGGCGCACCCCAACGCCCGCTTCACCGTGCCGGCCACGCAATGCCCCGGCATCAGCCCGGACTGGGAGAACCCCGAGGGCGTGCCGATCGACGTCTTCGTGTTCGGCGGACGGCGCGCGGGGGTGGTGCCGCTGGTCACGGAGGCCTTCGACTGGGATCACGGGGTGTTCCTCGGCGCGACGGCCTCGTCCGAGACCACCGCGGCCAACATCGGCGCGGTGGGCGCGCTGCGGCGAGACCCGTTTGCGATGCAGCCGTTCTGCGGCTACAACATGGCGGATTACTTCGGGCACTGGCTGACCATGGGCGACCGGCTGGGCGACAAGGCCCCGCGCATCTTCCATGTCAACTGGTTTCGCAAGCTGGCGAACGGCGAGTGGCTGTGGCCGGGGTACGGCGAGAACAGCCGCGTGCTGAAATGGATATGCGACCGCGTCGATGGCCGGGTGGCCGCGCAGGAGACCGCCATCGGCTATCTGCCGCGCGCCGAAGACCTGGATCTGAACGGCGTCGCCGTCCCCGCGGAGCATCTCGCCGAGCTGCTGCGGGTCGATATCGCGGCCTGGCGCAACGAGATTCCGGACATCCAGCGCCACTTCGGGCAGTTCGGCGCGCGCCTGCCGCAGCGGCTGCACGACCAGGTGCGCGCGCTGGAAGAGCGGCTGGCAAATTACGAGTGACGAACCGAGGATGACGGGGGATCGGGGACAGCCGTCCGTCGTCCGCCCATATCGCTACTACGACCTCATCATGGCGCTGTTCGTGGCGGTGTTGCTCATCAGCAACATCGCCTCGTCGGCCAAGATCATCGATTGGGGCGTGACGCTGCCTCTGATCCATCTGCCGCTGGCGTTCGACGGCGGCACCCTGCTGTTTCCGATCAGCTACATCTTCGGCGATGTATTGACGGAGGTATACGGGTTTGCGCGCGGCCGGCGGGTGATCTGGGCCGGCTTTGCGATGTCCGCGCTGATGGGCGTCACGTTTTGGGTCGTCGGGCGGATGCCCGGCGAGGCCGCGTGGCAGGCGCTGGCCGGGCAGGCCGCGTACGACGCCATCCTGGGCGGGGTCAGCAACGGCGGCATCATCCTGGCCAGCCTCGTCGCCTACTTCGCCGGGGAGTTTACCAACTCGTACATCCTGGCGCGCGTCAAGGTGCTGACGCGCGGGCGCTATTTGTGGGTGCGCACCATCGGCTCCACGCTGGCGGGGGAGGGGATCGACACGATCCTGTTCGCCGGCATCGCCGGCCTGTTGGGCGTGTTCCCGTGGAGCGCGGTCGCCAGCATCATCGTTGCCAACTACATCTTCAAGGTCGGCATCGAGGTGCTGCTGACGCCGTTGACATATCGTGTGATCCATGCGCTGAAACGGGCGGAGCAGGAAGACTACTACGACCGCCACACGGACTTCAACCCGTTTCGGCTGGGGGTCAACGACCGGTAGGGCGCGGCGGCGGTCTGTTCTAAAGGCCACATCCTGGGCGGGGTGTCATGGCTTGGACTGCCGTCCAGGCTGAAAATGCTGGAAGCACCCTGAGCGGAGGGCGTCGCGTAGCGACGCACGCAGTCGAAGGGGCGGCCCTCATGTCCGCTCCTTCGACTGGCCTTCCGTCGTCAGCCACGTCGAGCCGGACAACCCGCTC
>MWBF01000289.1 GCA_002068935.1 Chloroflexi bacterium ADurb.Bin325 | reverse complement strand
GCGGGCGCGGCGGTCTTCGAGGATCCGCGCGCCCAGCACCGCCGGCACGTTGCAGCCGAAGCCCAGAAAGAGCGGCAGGAACGACTTGCCGTGCAGCCCCATCAGGTGCATGAAGCGATCCATCACATACGCCCCGCGCGAGAGATAGCCCACATCCTCCAGCACGCCGAGCAGCGCAAAGAAGATCACCAGGATCGGCAGGAAGGTCAGCACCGTGCCCGCGCCGTTGATGATCCCGTCGTTGACCAGCGCCAGCAGCCACGCGGGGCCGCCCGCCAGCGCCGCGGTCGCCAGGCTGCCAAGCCCGCCGAGCACGGTCACGGCCAGCCACTCCGCGATCGGCGTCGCGATGGCATAGGTCAGCCAGAAGGCCACGCCGAAGACCGCCAGCAGCAGGCCCAGCCCCAGCAGCGGGTGCGTCGCAACTCGATCCAGCCGCTCGGTGACGGTGATCGCGCCGGCGCGCGGCTCGGTGACCGCGGCGCGCATCATGCGCCCGATCCACTCGTAGCGCCCGCCGGCGATGTCCAGGTAGGCGTCCTCGTGGTCGAGCAAGACGTCGTGCACCTGCGACCAGATGGCCTCGGGCAGCGCGGACTGCATGATGGCGGTCACCTCGCTGTCCCCCTCCAGCAGCTTCAGCGCGACCCACTCCGCCTCGTACGGCGGGGGGATGTGCCCATCCAGCAGCAGCGCGAGCGCGTCCAGCACCGGCCGATGTTCGGGACGGATCTCGGGGCGGTTCGGCGCAAAACCGCGGGGATCGACGGCCAGCTTCAGCGCGGCGTCCACCAGCTCGCGGACGCCGACGTTGCGCGAGGCCACCACCTTGACCACCGGCACGCCGAGCGCGGCCTCCAGCACGTGCGGCTCGATGCGGATGCCGTGCTGCTCGGCCACGTCGCTCATGTTGAGCCCGATGACGAGGGGCCGGCCCAGCGCCAGCAGCTCCGAGGCGAGATAGAGGCTCCGTTCCAGCGCGGCCGCGTTGACCACTGCCATGACCACGTCGGGCTGCTCCTGCAAGAGATACTCGCGCGTGATGCGCTCCTCCTCGGAGTTGGCGGTCAGGCTGTAGGTGCCCGGCAGATCGACGATGTCGAGCGTCGTGTCGCCGTGCTGAAAGCGGCCGGTCTTCTGCTCGACGGTCTTGCCCGGCCAGTTGCCCACGTGCTGGTTCAGGCCGGTCAACATGTTGAAGACGGTGGACTTGCCGACGTTGGGCTGGCCGACCAGCGCGATGGTCAACTGCGCGGGCGCGCCCACGGGCGCGCTTCGGTCGCCGTTGTCGTGGCAGCCGGGCTTGACCAGCTGCAGGACGGGCTGCATGGCCGGCGCGGCCAGCTTTCGTTCGAATGGCGCCCTCATCTGCAAGCTCCTATCAGTTCCGCCCGGCCGGCTGCACGAAGATATGGCCGGCCTCCCGGCGTCCCAGCGCAACCAGCGTGCCGCGCAACGCCACCAGCACAGGCCCGTGCCCGTAGTTCTGACGGATGACGACCTGCGCACCTGTCGTAAAGCCCAGGTTGGCAACCCGGCTGCAAAATTCGTGTCCGCCCTGCAGGGAGTGGACGATCCCGCGCCACCCGACGGGCAGCGCGCTCAACGGTTGCAATGCGGCTTCGGCGTGCATCTGGCCCATGGACATCCTCGCGGCAGTGTAAAGCGTTAGAGCCTATCCGAAAACCCGCTGGGGCCGGTCTCTGACCGTGCCCCTGGCTCGGTCGGAGACCGGCCAGAGCAATTTTCGGATAGATTCTTAGTGCAAATCATTTGCGATAAGTATCGTTCGGTATCGCAGACTACGTCTATGATATACGTCACATCGCACTGCGATTCCGCCGGCCCGGCAGCCGCCTTGACCAGGAATTCCAAATGTAAACTTGAGCGTAGGCATCCTGAGCGGAGTTCCGGCTGTTTTTTTGAGCCGGAACGCAGTCGAAGGGCGCCGAAGCGGGCTAACTCGCCGCATCCTTCGACTACGCACGGCGAAAGCGCCGCCGTGCTCCGCTCAGGATGCTTCCGTAACGTCCACATTTGGAATTGCTGCGCCTTGACCGACATCCTCGTTTCATGTTACAACAGGCGTACGATTTGGCTTCATACAAGGAGGTTCATCCATGCGCGTAGCAGCCCTGATCCTCGCCGGCGGCGCGGGCACGCGATTGGGCGTCCTGTCCGAACAGCGCGCCAAGCCCGCCGTCCCCTTCGCCGGTCGCTTCCGCATCATCGACTTCACCCTCTCCAACTGCGTCAACTCCGGCATCTACGATGTCGCGGTGTTGACCCAATACCTGCCGCGCTCGCTCAACGATCACATCGGCATCGGCCGGCCCTGGGATCTCGACCGCGCGCGCGGCGGCGTTCGCCTGCTGCAACCCTACCAGGGCAAGGGCCACCAGCAATGGTACGGCGGCACCGCCGACGCCGTGCTGCAGAACCTCGACCACCTCAGGCAGACGCGCGCCAACACCGTGCTGATCCTCTCCGGCGACCACATCTACAAGATGGACTACCGGCTCATGCTCCAGACGCACCAGGAGCGCGAGGCGGATCTGACGCTGGCCGTCATGAACGTCGCGCCGGAGGAGACCTCCCGCTTCGGCATCGTGCTGACCGACGAGACGGGGCGGGTGACGGGGTTCATGGAGAAGCCGAAGGAGGCGCCGAGCACGCTCGCCAACATGGGCGTCTACGTGTTCCGGCTGGATGCGCTCATCGAGCGGCTCCAGGCCCTGGCCGAACAGCACGCGGACCTCGACTTCGGCAAACACGTCATCCCCAGCATGCTCGACTGCTACCACCTCCAGACCTACCCGTTCGACGACTACTGGGTGGATGTCGGCACGGTGGACGCCTACTGGGCGACCAGCATGGAGCTCCTCTCCGACGATTCGCGGCTCAAGCTCTACGACCCCAACTGGGTCATCCACACGCGCAGCCATGAGCGGGCCCCCGCCAGGGTCGGCCCGCAGAGCCGCGTGCGGGAGAGCATGATCTGCAACGGCTCCACCGTGCGCGGGCAGGTGACGCGCTCGGTGCTGTCGCCGGGCGTCTACGTATCGCCCGGCGCGGTGGTGCACGAAAGCGTCATCATGAACGACACCTGGATCGGCCCCGGCGCGGTGATCGACCGCTGCATCGTCGACAAGGATGTCGTCGTCGGCGCGGGCACGCAACTGGGCTTCGGCGACGACTTCGACACCCCGAACGCCGCCGCGCCGGACAGATTCTACACCGGCCCGACCATCGTTGGCAAGGGCGCACACATCCCCGCGGGGCTGCGCATCGGGCGCAACGTCGTCATCCAGGTCGATGTGGACGAAGAGGCTTTCGACGGCTTCGGAGACGTCGTGCCCAGCGGGTCTACGGTCGCATAGGAGGTGCGGCATGGCAGTTATGGCGATGATCCTGGCGGGCGGCGAAGGCCCCGCCCTCAGTGTGCTGACGGCCAAGCGCTCGGAGGCCGCGGTGCCGTTTGCGGGCAAATACCGCATCATCGATTTCGCGCTCTCCAACTGCGTCAACTCCGGCATCTTCGACGTGGCCGTGCTGACCCAGTACCAGCCCCGCTCGCTCAACGAGCACATCGGCGTGGGCCGGCCCTGGGATCTCGACCGCACGACGGGCGGCGTGCGCCTGCTCCAGCCCTATCAGAGCACCAAGGGCGAGGTGGGCGCGTGGCAGGCGGGCACGGCCGACGCCATCCGCTTCAACCTGAACATCCTGCGGCCGGCCGTGGACGATGTGCTCATCCTGGCCGGCGACCACATCTACACGATGGACTACGGCCCCTTGCTGCGCGAGCACCGCGAGCGCAACGCGGATGTCACGCTGGCCGTCTACACCGTGCCCGGGTTCGAGGCGCACCGCTTCGGCATGGTGACGGCCGACACGCAGGGCCGGGTCGTCAAGTTCGAGGAGAAGCCGCGGCGCACGACCAGCACGCTCGCCAGCATGGGCATCTATGTCTTCAAGCGCGAGGTGCTGGTGGACTGGCTGACCCAGGAGGACGCCCACGACCGGAGCGAGAAGCACAACCTGGCGCGCGACTATATCTCGAGCCGCCTGGCCGCCAGCCGGGTCTATGCGCACCGCTTCCAGGGCTACTGGGCCGACGTGGGCACGATCCAGGCTTACTACGAGGCCAACATGGCCCTGCTGACCGAGACGCCCGCGCTCGACCTGTACAACCCCGATTGGATCATCCACACGCGCAGCGAAGAGCGGCCGGCCGCGCTCATCGGCCGGGAGGCGCACGTCGAGGGCAACCTGCTCAGCGACGGCTGTCGCATCGAGGGGAGCGTGTTCCGCTCGGTCATCTCGCCCGGCGTCCACGTCGCGGCGGGCGCGACCGTGCGCGACTCCATCATCATGACCGACACGACCATCGAGGCCGGCGCAAAGGTGGATCGCGCGATCATCGACAAGCACGTCGTCGTCGGGGCGGGCGCGGAGGTCGGCTCGGGCGACGAGAATACGCCGAACTACAAATGGCCCGACCGCCTGAACACCGGCCTGACAGTCGTCGGCAAGAACGCCGTCATCCCCCAGGGCCTGCGCGTGGGGCGCAACGTCGTCATCTACCCGCGCGCCACGGACGCCTCCTACGATAGCAAAGAGGTGCCGAGCGGCGAGACCATCATCGCCTGAGCGCGGCGGGCGCGGCCAT
>MWBF01000288.1 GCA_002068935.1 Chloroflexi bacterium ADurb.Bin325 | reverse complement strand
CGGGGATCTGGCCCGGCCCGCGCGGCTGGCCGCGGCGCTGGACGGCTGCCGGGCCTGCTTCCACGTCGCCGCGCTGTATGCGCCCGCGGAGCAGGCCGAGCAGATGTATGCGGTCAACGCGGGCGGCACGGCCGCGCTGCTCGCCGCATGCGCGCGGGCGGGCGTGGCGCGCTTCGTCTACACGAGTACCGTGGGCACGGTGGGCCGGCCCGCGCGGGAGGGGGCCGCTGCGCCCGACGAGAGCCTGCCCTTCAATCTGTGGGAGCAGGCCAGCCCGTATGTGCGGTCGAAGTTCGTGGCGGAGTGCATGGCGCTGAGCTGGCAGGCCGCGGGCCTCGACGTGGTGGTGGTCAAGCCCACCGCGCCGGTCGGCGCGGGCGATGCGCGGCCCAGCGCCACCGGCCGGCGCATCCTGGCGGCGCTGGCCGGGGAGCCGATCCCCTATCCCGCGGGCGGCATCAACCACGCGCCCGTGCGCGATATCGCGGCCGGCCACGTGCTGGCTGCGCTGCGCGGGCGGCCCGGCGCATGCTACATCCTCGGCCATGCGGCCGGCAACCTCGACCGGGCGGCCTTCCTGCGCATGGTGGCTGCGAGCGCCGACATGCCGTCCCCGGCCGCGGACGCCGCGCGGCAGCCCGCGGCCGCGCTGGCGCTGACCGCAAACCCGGCGCGCGCGGTGCGCGAGCTGGGCCTGCCCCAGACCGACCTGGCCGCGGCGTTCCGCGAGGAGGTCGCCTGGTATCGGGCGCAGGCCGCGCGGCGGCCCGCGCAGCGCGAGCGCCGCGGGTGAGGGCCGTGCAGCACAGGGTGCGCGCCTGGCTCCCGCTGCTGCTCATCCTGGCGCTGGCCGCGGGGCTGCGCCTGGCCGGGCTGGAGCGGCAGTCGCTCTGGAACGACGAGCTGTCCACCCTGGTGCGCGCGGACGCGGCCGACCTGGCCGACCTCCTGCGCACGGGCATCGCCCAGGACGGCCACCCGCCGGCCTATCTGACCCTCATCTACCTCGTGGAGCGGACGCTGGGCCGCTCCGCGTGGGCGCTGCGGCTGCCCTCGGCGCTCGCGGGCGTGCTCTCGGTGGCGCTGATCTACGGCCTGGCGCGGCGGCTGCGACCCGCGGACCCCGTCCGCGGCCATGACGAGGGGCTGATCGCGGCCGCGCTCATGGCCGTGCTGTGGGCGCCGGTCTATTACAGCCAGGAGGCGCGGCCCTATGCGTTCGTCATCCTGCTGTCGCTGGCCGTCACGTGCGCCTATATCCCGCTGCTGCCGTTGCGCGGCCGGCCGCAGCCGCGCGCGCGCGAGGTCGCAGCCTATGTCGCGGCCGCGCTGCTGGCCGCATACACGCACTACTTCGGCCTCGTGCTCGTGATGATCCAGGCCGCGGCGCTGGCGCTGCTGGCGTTCGCCGCCCGGCGCAACCGCGGGCCGGCCATCGCGGCCTATGCCGTCTTTGCCCTGGGCTATGCGCCGTGGGTCGTGCACCTGGCCGGGCAGGTGAGCGGTCAGCTTGCGGATCCGCTGCCGCGGCCCGCGGCGGACGTCCTGTTCCAGTTCCTGCTGCACGTGTTCAACAGCTCGCGGCTGCTGGCGGGCGGCGCGGCGCTGCTGTGGCTGGCCGCGGCCGTGCTCTGGCTGTGGCAGGCCGCGCCGGGAACCCGGCGGCTGGGCCTGCGGCCGACGCTCGCCGACGCCTGGGCAACCTGGCTGCTGCTGGGCTGGCTGATCCTGCCGCCGGCGCTGGCGCTCGTCGAGAGCTGGCTGCTGCTGCCCATCGTCGCGCTGCGCTATCTCCTGGTCAGCCTGCCGCCCGCATACCTGCTGCTGGCGCGCGCGTTCTCGGCGCTGCCGCTCCCGCGGCCGGGACGCCTTCTCGCGGCGGGGGCGCTGGTCGTCCTGTGTCTGTTCCATCTGTTGGGGCCGATCGACTACTACAATCGGCCCACCAAGCAGCAGTTCCGGGAGGCGGCGTTCTACGTGGCCGACCATGCCGCCGAGTATCCCGATGCGCTGGTGGTCGCCAACGTGTGGAGCAAGGACTACCTGGATTATTACTTCGAGGCGGCCGGCTCGCCCGTGCGGGTCGATCTGCTGGCCGCCGGCGCGGAGGATGCGCCCGCGCTCGTCGCCGCGCTGGCGCAGAGGCATCCCCGCTACGTGTGGTATATTGCGCTGCACCGGAAGACCGCGTCCGCGCTGCTGGCGGATCTCGATGCGAGGCTGACCCTGGTCGCGGAGCAGCCCTTTATCGGCGGCTGGGTGCGGCTGTACGAGGCGACGGACGCGAGGTAGACGATGCGATGGCGTGAGCGGTGGATCGGTTTCTGGATGGCGCGGGCCGGCCTGGGCCGGGGCGGGCGGCTGGCGACCCGGCTGGCCGTGCTGGCCGCGACGCCCTACAAGGGCCAGCGGGCGCTGGCGCGCGCCAGCGCCCGCGGCTTCGTCTCCCCGCGGGCGGTCATCGCCTGCCCCGGCCTGCGCCTGGGCCGCCACTGCTTCATCGACGACGGCGTCGTCATCTACGACCGCGGGGACGGCGGCAGCGTGACGCTCGGCGACGGCGTGCATCTCTATCGCGGGGTCATCATCGAGCTCGGCCAGGGCGGCTGCGTCGAGATCGGCGCGGGCAGCCACATCCAGCCGAACTGCCATTTCACGGCCTACATCGGCGCGGTGCGGATCGGCCGCGGGGTGCAGGTCGCGCCCGCGTGCGCCTTCTACCCGTATGAGCACACGATCATCGCGGGCCGGCCCATCCACAAGCAGCCGCTCCACACGCGGGGCGACATCGTCGTGGGCGACGGCGCGTGGCTGGGCTACGGCGTCATCGTGCTGGACGGCGTCACCATCGGCGCGGGCGCGGTCGTGGGCGCGGGCGCGGTCGTGACGCGCGACGTGCCGGAGGACGCCATCGCCGCGGGCGTGCCCGCGCGCGTGCGCGGGCCGCGGCCGGCGGCCGACGGCCCGTGAACGTATCCAAAGCATCCGCTCCTGCGTTAACGTTCTTGCTTATCCGCGGATCGGCGGCCCATCTCGAATCAGCGGGCCGCGCTGTACCATACTAACTTGATCGGAGGACCACATATGTACGCAAACACGAAATCACGCGGGCGGCTCTCCGCGCTCCTCGCGGGCGGCCTGATCGCCATCCTGTTGCTGTCGGCCGCGCTGGCGCTCACGCCGCCGGCCGCGGCCCAGGCCGGGGCTGGTTCCGGGGTGATGTTGGGGCCTGGGGCGGACGTATACACGTTCACGGCGGTCTTGACGCAGGCGAACACGAAGTGGCGGAACATCGAATTTCCGAGTCGGAACGTGGGGTATGCGATTGGGGGGCCGGACTGGGAGGCGTCGGGGCAGAACTACGTAGCGAAGACGACGGACGGGGGTTTGAGTTGGGTGACGACGCCGTTCGTGGGGACGACGGGCTTTCTGCGGGGTTTGGAGTGCACGACGGAGGAGAAGTGCTGGATGGTGGGGCGCTACGGGCGGATCTACCGGACGACGAACGGGGGCGTGAGTTGGACGCAGTTGGGGGCGAACGGGGTGCAGGGTTGGATGTACTCGGTGGCGAACACGCAGAAGGGCGACGGGACGGTGGTGGGGCTGACGTGCGACAATCCGGGTTTTCTGCAATCGGACAACGGGATCAACTTCATTGACGGGTATGCGCCGAACTGTGCGGTGAAGTACGACATCACATGTCCGGCGTCGGGGGTTTGTTTTTCGGCGGCGCGGCGTGGGCGGGTGTACAAGTCGTTCGACAACGGCAAGAACTGGAGCGTGCATCCGACGGGGGTGGATCAGACGCTGTTGGGGATCGACTGCGTGGGGCAGTATGCGTGTTGGGCGGTGGGAGACACGGGGCTGATCTGGCACTCGACGGATCGCTGGGCGACCTCGACGCGTCAGCAGGCGGGGTTGCCGGCGGCGCTGGTGTTCGAGCGGGTGGCGATGTACGATGCGACGCACGGGTATGCGGTGGGGTGCACGCAGCACGATCCTGGGGACATAGCGGTATGTTTGGGGCAGGGGATGATCTACCGGACGGACGATGGACAGACGTGGCGGGAGGTGGCGCGGCAGGCGAACGGCAGCCTGCTGGACGTGTTCGTGCACACGATGGAGGACTTCTACGTCACGGATGACAAGGACACGATCTGGCATGTGACGGTTGGGCCGGCGGCTACCAATACGCCGACCATCACCCTGACGCCGACGGCCACCGCAACCTCGACGCCGACCGCGACTTCGACCGCGACGGCCACGGCCACACCCACATCGACCGCGACGCCGACCGCGACGGCCACCGCGACCTCGACCCACACCCCGACCGCCACGCCCACGCTCGTGCCGGGCAGCGGCATGGTGGTGGGCGCGGTCTTCGTCGACCGCAACGAAAATGGTACGCAGGACGCGGGCGAGCCGGGCTGGCCGGGCGTGCCCGTCCGCCTGCTGGTCGCGGCGGACCAGACGCTGGCCGCCCAGACGACCAGCGATGGAGGCGGCCATTACGGCTTCTACGAGGTGGCGGAGGGCGACTGGGAGGTCGAGATCGACGCGCCCGCGGGCACGCTCTTGCTCTCGCCCAACCCCGCGGCGGTCAGCGTGGTGAGCGACACGGTGCATACCGTCTCGTTTGCGCTGCGCGAGCTGCCCACGGCCACGCCGACGGCC
>MWBF01000287.1 GCA_002068935.1 Chloroflexi bacterium ADurb.Bin325 | reverse complement strand
CCGCGCTGCGCCGGCTGGGGCTGTGGACGCACCCGATGCTCATCTACAAGCCGAAGACCGGCCACGCCATCCATTACGCCGGCACGCTGCCCATGCGCGCGACGCCGGGCCGGTACGAGTGCGACCCGCAGGGCCGGCTCGCGGGAACGCAGCGCATCTACGTCGCGGATTCGGCCGGCTTCTCCGACCTGTCGGCCAAGAACATGGGGCTGGGCATGATGGCCAACGCGATGCGCGTCGCGGCGGCCGCGGCGGCCCACGGGGGGCCGGCATGACCACGGCCCTCATCACGGGCGCGCGCGGGTTCATCGCGCGCCGCCTGGCGCCGGTCCTGCGGGCGGCAGGCGTGCGCGTGATCGGCGTCTCGCGGCAGGCCGGCCCGCTGCCCGGCTGCAACGCGGTCTACATGGCGGCCCTCGGCGAGTCGCTGGCCCCGGTATTCGCCGCGGAGCGCATCGACGCGGTCATCCACGCCGCGCTGGACAGCAGCGACCACGCCTATCGGACGAACGTCGAGGGGACCCGGCGCTGGCTGGCCGAGGCGCAGGCCGCGAGCGCGACGACCCAGATCCTGCTGAGCAGCCTGTCGGCGGACGCGGAGGCGCGCGCGGATTATGGCCGGGCCAAGCACGTCCTCGAACAGGACTTCCTGGCCGCGGGGCAGATCGTGTTTCGGATGGGGGTGGTCGTCGGCGACGGCGGGATGTTCGCCCGGATGGTCGAGTCGGCCCGGCGCTATCCGGTCGTGCCGCTGCTGGACGGCGGCAAACAGTTGATCTATGTCCTGGGGATCGACTTCCTGTGCCAGGTGTTGCGCGACACAGTGTTGGACGGCGCGGGGCTGCGCGGCCGCGCGTGGAACCTCCAGCAGCCCACGCCATACCCGCTGGCCGAGGTGATCACGGCCATCATGGATGCGTATGGCTTCCGCCGCCTGCTGCTGCCCCTGCCCGCCCGGCCCATGGTGAGGCTGCTGCGCCTGTTCGAGCGCCAGACGCTCGTCCGCCTGCCGGTCACGAGCACGAACGTGGAGGGGCTCATCCAGCAGGGCCGCCGCGTGCTGCCGTCGGACTTCGCCCGGTTCGGCCATGCGGAGGAGCCGCTGGCGGAGCTGATCCGCAAGGCCCGGCAGGAGTTCACCGGCGACTGAAGTCACGGCCGCCATTACGCAGTCTGCCTTCGCAGGCTGCGGCCCGGAAGTCCGCAGGGACTCGGTAAATGTGGCCGCGGTTTAAACCGCCCGAAACGGGCTTTTCAAACAGTCTTTCAGAACGCCTGGCCCTCATAGGAGCGCCCATTGACCAAACGCTTCATCGTCGTCGCCGGCAACATCGGCGTCGGCAAGACCTCGATCACCGAGCGCGTCGGCGCGCGCCTCGGCTGGACCACAGCCTTCGAGTCGGTGGTGGACAACCCCTATCTGGCCGAATTCTATGCGGACATGCGCGCCTGGGCGTTCCACCTCCAGATCTTCTTCCTCGGCCAACGCGCGCAGCAGCACCTCGCACTGGCGCAGAGCGCCGAATCGGCCATCGCGGACCGCAGCATCTACGAGGACGCCCACATCTTTGCGCGCGCCCTGCGCCACCTGGGAGATCTCTCCGAGCGCGACCATCGGTCGTATCGCAGCGTCTTCGACCTGGTCGTGAGCCATCTGCCGCGGCCCGACCTGCTGCTCTACCTGCGCGCGCCCGTGCCGGTGCTGATGGAGCGCATTCGGAGCCGGGGCCGCGCGATGGAGCGCAGCATCACGACGGAATACCTCGCGCTCCTCGACGGCTTCTACGAGGAGTGGCTGCACAGCTTCGACCTGTGCCCGGTGCTGACGATCCAGACCGAGGATCTCGACTTCGTCCACACCCCGCGCCACCTGGACACCGTCGTGGGGCGCATCCAGGATCGGCTGGCCGGCAAGGAAGATATCGTGTTCGACCCCAACAATTCCAGGCAGACCGGGGAAGCCTGAGCGCCCGGCCTCACCCCCTCGGCTCCCTCTCTCCTGACGTGCGAGCCGAAGGCTCGCCCAACGTCAGGAGAGAGGGGCGGTCAGGTCAGCCGCCCTTGACCAGCGCCAGCACCTCCGGCAGCAGCGCGCGGCTCGTCGCCAGCGCCTCGCCCGCGTGGATCGAGACGTTGCCCTGCCAGTCGCCGAAGTAGCCGCCCGCCTCCGCCAGGATGGGCGGGAACGGGCCGGCGTCCCACGCGTTCATGATCGGGTCCATCATGATCTCGACGCGGCCGGTCGCCGCCAGCAGATAGCCGTAGGAGTCGCTCCAGCCGACCCGATAATAGGCGCGGCGCGCCAGCCGCTCCCAGGCCGCGGTCCGGCCATAGGCCTCGAAGCTGGCCAGGTCGGTGCAGGACAGGTATGCGCGGCCCAGGTCGCTCACGTCGGAGACGCGCGCGCGGCGGCCGTTCCACCAACACCCCTCGCCCGTGGCCGCGACGAGCAGCTCGTCCGTGGCAGGATAGTAGGCCGCGCCGACCTCCGGCCGCCCCTCGATCTCCAGCCCGAGCAGCACGCCGTAGAGCGGCACCCCGCGCATGAACGACTTCGTGCCGTCGATGGGGTCGATAAACCAGCGATGGCTCGCGCCCGCATGCGCGCTGGCCCCGAACTCCTCGCCGACGATGGCGTGGTCGGGATACGCCTGCTCGATGCGCCCGCGGATCAGCTCCTCCGCCAGACGATCCGCCACCGTGACCGGCGAATCGTCCGCCTTGTAGTCCGGGCTGAGATTCGTGCCGAAGTAGCCGAGCGTCAGCCGCCCGGCCAGATACGCGGTCTCCGCGGCAAAGGCCATGAGGTCGGCCAGGGAATGAGATGCAGACATGCGGCCTCCTTCTTTGGATCGGTGCAGGTCGCGCGGCGCGCGACTACGGCTCCAGGAGCTCCGGCAGCGGCTGGCCCGCGGGCACGAAGCGGATGGAGAGCGAGTTGACGCACTCGCGCGTATTCTTGGCGGTCAGCCGCTCGCCCACGAACTCGTGCCCCAGATGGCCGTCGCAGCGCGCGCAGCGGATCTCCGTGCGCCGGCCGTCCGGGTCGAGCAGCCGCCTGAGCGCGCCCGGAAAGCTATCGTCGAACGCGGGCCAGCCGCAGCCCGCATCGAACTTGCTCTCGGACGAGAACAGCGCCGCGTTGCAACGCCGGCAGACGAAGATCCCCGGCTTGTAGAAATCGTCGTATTCGCCGGTGAAGGGCCGCTCCGTCCCGTGATGGACGATGACGTGCGTCTCCTGCGGCGTGAGCTTGTTGTAGGCCACAGTATCCTCCTGCGGATGTTTGTCCATGAGTATACCACTCATCGGCAAAACGGGCCGGCTCAGAATCGCCGAATGGACAGAAGCCGGGCCGCGCGGGTAATATAGGGGCATCTCAGCGGTGATCGACCCTGTTCTGTCATCACCCTCACGGAGGAAGCCAGCATGGAATATCGTCTACTGGGACGGACGGGCGTGACGGTGTCGCGGCTCTGTTTCGGCACGATGTCGTTCGGCGGCGACGCGGACGAGGAGACCTCCGCGGCCATGTATCGGCGCTGCCGGGAGGCGGGCGTCAACTTCTTCGACTGCGCAAACGTCTACCAGAAGGGCCGCGCGGAGGAGATCCTGGGCCGCCTGATGGCCGGCGAGCGCGATGAGCTGATCATCACGACCAAGGTCGGCTTTGCGATGGGCGAGGGCGACAACGAGCGCGGCCTCTCGCGACGGCACATCCAGCGGGCGGTCGAGGGCAGCCTGCGCCGGCTGGGGACGGATCGCATCGACGTCTACTTCTGCCACACCTTCGACCCCGTCACGCCGATGGAGGAGACGCTGGCCGCGCTCGACGGCCTCGTGCGCGCGGGCAAGGTGCTCTATCTCGGCGTCAGCAACTGGGCGGCCTGGCAGATTGCCCGCGCGCTGGGCATATCCGCGCTGCACGGGCTGGCGCGCTTTGCGGTCAACCAGCCGATGTACAGCCTGGTCAAGCGACAGGCCGAGGCGGAGATCCTGCCGCTCGACCAGGCGGAGGGGCTGGGCGTCATCTCGTACAGCCCGCTCGGCGGCGGCCTGCTGAGCGGCAAATATCGCGGGGGCCAGGAGCCGCAGGCGACCCGCCTCGTGGCGAACCCGGTGTATCACGCGCGCTATGGCGACCAGATCTACCACGAGGTCACGGAGCGCTTCATCGCGTATGCGCAGGCCAACGCCGTCCACCCGGTCACGCTGGCCGTCGCCTGGGTCAAGGGCCACCCGGCCATCACCGCGCCGATCATCGGTGCGCGCAACCTGGAGCAGCTCGAGCCCGCGCTCGCCGCGGCGGATCTCAACCTGTCCGCGGAGCAGCGCGCGGAAATCAGCGCGCTCGGCCCTGAGCCGGCGCCCGCGACCGACCGCAGCGAGGAAAAACAGGGGGTGCGCTATCGCGGCGCGGTGAAATAGATGGCCCTCACCCGCTGCGTAGGGGAGGGAACGCGCCCCTTCCCCCGTCTCGACGGGGGAAGGGGTCAGGGGATGGGGGCAAACGGCCCCCACCCTGGCCCTCCCCCGCTGCGCAGGGGAGGGAACGTCCCCTGGCTCGGTCGGAGACCGGCCAGAGCAGGGCTGCGCAGGGGAGGGAACGCGCCCCTTCCCCCGTCGAGACGGGGGAAGGGGTCAGGGGATGGGGGCAAACGGCCCCCACCCTGGCCCCCGCTGCGCAGGGGAG
>MWBF01000286.1 GCA_002068935.1 Chloroflexi bacterium ADurb.Bin325 | reverse complement strand
TTTTACGGCGCATAAGGTTGTCCGCATGATACCCGCAAGCCGATGTTTGCGCAATAAGGCATTCCAAATGTCGACACGGGCGTCCTTCGACTGGCCTTGCGCCGTCGGCAGCGTTGGGTCGCCCACTTGCTCAGGATGCCCGCGGGGGCACGGTCAGAGACCGGCCCCAGCGCGTCGGTTTGTAGTAGGCGCTTTAGCGCCCCGCGGCCGGCAAGGCGCTGAAGCGCCCACTACGAACCTGGGACGTCGGTTTGTAGTAGGCGCTTTAGCGCCCGCGGCCCGATACGGCGCTGAAGCGCCCACTACGAACCTGGGACGTTGGTTTGCAGCAGGCGTTTTCAGCGCCCCGCGTCCGCCTCATAGGGGCCGGATACGCATAGTTTTTGACTTTTCGCCCTCCCGCGGGTATATTGGGTCAGTCTACTATCATGTATCAGGACACACCGTTATATGAGTGAGCTCGGGCGCCTGTTGTACGAGACGCGCACGGCGAAACAACTCAGCCTGGCCGACGTCGAGGCGGTCACGCGTATCCGCCAGCGATACCTCGAAGCCCTGGAGATCGGCGATTACGACAGCCTGCCGCGCGGCACGGTCGCGCGCGGGTTTGTGCGCACCTATGCCGCCTATCTCGGCCTGGATGTCGAGGGCGTCCTGGATCTCTATAGCGTGGAGAGCGGGGACACCAACCCGGAGACCGCGATCGCTGAGCCGGGCAAACCCCGCCTGATCGACTACCGGCCCCTGGAGGTCGAGCTGATCGACCCGCTGACGAGGACCCGCTGGCTGCCCTGGGCCGTCGCGCTGGCCTTCGTCGTCCTCCTCGCGCTGGGCGGCTGGTGGCTGCTGAACCGCAACCCTGACTTCAACCTGCTGGCAGCCTTCGGCCCCGCGGCCAGCGTCACGCCCACCAGCACCGCGACCCAATGGGTTGTCACGGCGACGCCGAAGCCGGCCGAGACGCCGACCGCGCCCCTGCCCGAGCCGACCTCGGATCTGCTGCCGCTGCCCACGCCCACGGTGCAGGCCTCCGCGACGCCGACGTTGCGCCCGTCCGCGACCCCTGAATTTGTCTCGGCGCTCGTGCTGGAGGTGATCGTCGCCCAGCGTTCATGGGTGCGCATCGTGGTCGATGGCGAGGTCGCCGAGGAGGGCATCCTCGAGGCGAACGCCTCGCGGGTCTATGAGGCGGCGGATTCGATCACCATCCGCACGGGCAACGGCGGCGGCGTCACGCTCGTCCTGAACGGCGAAGACCTGGGCGCGATGGGCAACGTCGGCCAGGTCATCGAGCACACCTGGGTCGTCAACCCCGAGGGGGTCGCCGAGGCCGCCGACCAGCCGAATACGACGTTCACCGTCACGCCGACGCCAGCCGGCTGACCAAAACCGGAAGGAAAATCGAAGAAGGAAGCTGGAAGATGGGCCGGACGGCGGCCTGCTGCAATCTTCCATCTTCCTTCTTCAATCTTAAATCACGACAACCATGAAATACTTTCTGATGACGCTCGGCTGTCCCAAGAACACGGTCGACAGCGAGGGCATGGCGATGTTGCTCGGCGGGGCCGGGTATGACGGCACCGATGCGCCGGCCGACGCCGATGTGTTGATCGTCAACACCTGCGGCTTTCTGGCCGCGGCCGAGGACGAGTCCCTTGCCAACCTGCGCGCGCTCGCCAGCCGCAAGCGGCCGGGCCAGGTGCTGATTGCCGCGGGCTGCATGGCGCAGCGCAACGGCGCGCGCATCGCGCGGGAAGCGCCGGGCGTGGACGGGCTGTTGGGCACGCGGCGCTGGATGGAGATCGTCCCCTTTATCCAGGCGCTGCGCGGGGGCAAGGCGCAGCGCGCCTTCGGCAGCTATGCGCTCCTGGGCGACCCGGAACAGCCGCTCGTCGCCGCGACCCCGCGGCCGCCGGTCGTCAACGGCAGCGCCTATCTCAAGATCAGCGACGGCTGCAACGCGCCCTGCGCGTTCTGCTCCATCCCGACCTTCAAGGGCAAGCTGCGCAGCCGTCCCGCGGAGGCCATCGTGGCCGAGGCGCGCAGCCTGACCGCCGCGGGCGCACATGAGCTGATCCTCATCGCGCAGGATACCACGGATTATGGCCGCGATGTCGGCCAGCCGGATGCGCTGCCCGGCCTGCTCCAGGAGATCCTGGCCGGCGCGCCGGATGCGCGCTGGCTGCGGCTGATGTATGCGTATCCCGGCCACGTCACGGAGCGCCTGATCGAGGTCATGGCCGGCGACCCGCGCATCTGCCACTATCTGGACATCCCGCTGCAACACGGCCACCCTGCCACGCTGCGCCGCATGTTCCGGCCCAGCAACGTCGATCGGCTCGTCGCGACGTTCGAGCAGATGCGCGCGGCGATGCCCGACATGGCCTTTCGGAGCACGTTCATCGTCGGCTTCCCCGGCGAGACCGAGGCCGAGTTCCAGGGCTTGCTCGACTTCGTGGAGGCGATCCAGTTCGACAAGGTCGGCGCGTTCACTTTCAGCGCGGAGCCGGGCACGCCCGCGGCCGACATGCCGGATCAGGTGGCCGAAGAGGTCAAGGGGGAGCGGTATGCGCGGCTGATGGCCCTGCAACAGCGGATCTCCCTGATCCGCAACCAGGCCCAGGTCGGCAAGCGGCTGGAGGTGCTGGTGGAGGCGCAGGGCGAGATGGATATGGCCGCGCAGTTGGGGCCGGCCGCAAAGCGCCAGCCGGTCTCGCTGGCGCGCAGCTACCGTGATGCGCCGGAGGTGGACGGCCTGGTGGTCGTGCCTGGCCTGCTGCCCATCGGTCAGATGGCTCAGGTGCGCATATCCGGCGCGCTGGAGTATGACCTGGTCGGAGAGTTATAAATCGGGACTTGCGACTTGCGAGCTCGCAAGTCCTGGTTTCATCAGTCTATCACCCGATACTCGGCGTCCACAACCCGTTCCTGGCCGTAACGGTGCTGGTTCAAGATATCCTTTGGCGCCAGTTCGATGAACAGCTTGACCGCCAGCACGATGATCGCCAGATCGTCCAACTGGCCCAGGAACGGGACAAAGTCCGGCAGGAGGTCGACGGGGGAGAGCAGGTACAGCCCTGCGATCCCCGGGATGATCAGCTTGTAGGCCAGCGGGACGCCCGGATCCTTCAGCAACTGCCATGCCAGCCTGCCGTTGCGCGCGAGCTCGCCCAGGAGTCCCACCCTGGCCCCGATATTTGTCGTCTGTTTCGCCATATTAGAATGATCCCTTTTCTGTGTGAGAATTGCCGCGCATAATGGCGTCCGTCCCGCCATCCTGTAAATCCTGTGAATCCTGTCCAAAGCGCGGCTCTGCGCCGAACATGGCCGCCCCTTCGACTGCGTCCGCACTGCGTGCGGACTCCGCTCAGGGCGCTCCGATCTGTGTGAGAATTGCCGCGCATAATGGCGTCCGTCCCGCCATCCTGTAAATCCTGTGAATCCTGTCCAAAGCGCGGCTCTGCGCCGAACATGGCCGCCCCTTCGACTGCGTGCGTCGCTGATACCCACTTAACGCAGTATAGGGCCGGTTTGTTTCAGATGGTATAATCCCAGCCATGCGCACGCTCCTGGTCAGCCTGAACGAACATTCCCTCGCACTGCTGCGCGGCATCGCCGAGCTGCGCGGGGTGAGCCTGGCGTCCAACGTGCGCGCGGATGCGGCCGGCCAGCTCGCGGCCGCGCTGGCGGACCCGGCCGCGACGCGCGCCGCGGTGGCCGGCTGCTCGCCGGAGGCCCAGGCCGCGTGGCGCGGGCTGGCGGCCGCGGGCGGACGGATGAAGGCGGCCGCGTTTGCGCGGCTGCACGGCGAGATCCGCGCGATCGGGCCGGGCCGGCTGGAGCGGGAGGCGGTCTGGCGCGCCCCGGCCAACGCCGCGGAGGAGCTTTGGTACCGCGGGCTGATCTATCGCGCCTTCGCCGAGTTCGGCGAGGGGCCGCTCGAATATGTCTACATCCCCGAAGACCTGCCCGTGCCCGACGAGCCGGTTGCGGCCGCGGCGCCGCACGGCCTGGCGTTGACGCCCGTCGCCGCGCCGGCCCAGGCCTGCCGCGGCCGCAACACCCTGGCGGTAGATGCCTGCACCGTGCTCGCCGCGCTCCGCGCGACGCCCGCCCCGCTCGACCGCTCCGCCGCGCTGGCGGAGGCCGCGGCGCACGAACTCCGCCAGCGGCTGCTGAGCGACGACCCCGTCCGGCTGGATTTCCTGCTGGCCCTGATGGCCGACTGTGGCTGGCTGGCCGCGGACCGAGGCCGGCTGGCCGTCAACCATCAGGCCAGCAGCCGATGGCTGCGCGGGACGCACTGGGAGCAGGTCACGCAGCTTTTCACAGCCTGGCGCGACAGCACGACCTGGAACGACCTGCGCCGGATGCCTGCGCTGCGCGCCGAGGGGGAGTGGCGCAACGACCCGCTGCTGCCGCGCCGCGGCCTGCTGGAGGCACTCGCCCGGCTGGATCCAGCCGCCTGGTATCGGCTGGCCGATCTGGTGGCCGCGTTCAAGGCGACCGACCCTGACTTTCTGCGCCCCGACGGCAACTATACGGGGTGGTATCTCAAGGACGCGGAGACCGGGCTGTATCTCAACGGCTTCGAGGCCTGGGAGCAGGTCGAGGGCCGCCTGCTGGCGTTCCTCATGACCGGGCCGTTGTACTGGCTGGGCGCGGTGGCGTGCGCCGCGCTGGACGAGGCGGGCCAGGAGACG
>MWBF01000285.1 GCA_002068935.1 Chloroflexi bacterium ADurb.Bin325 | reverse complement strand
TGCTCTGGCCGGTCTCCGACCGAGCCAGGGGCACGGTCAGAGACCGGCCCCAGCGGATTTTCGGATAGGCTCTTAGTAAGCGTGGCAGCGGTCTCAACCGTCCGTTCCGGGCTCTTCAGACAGTTTCTAAAGGCTCAAGGCTCGCCGAAAATCGCTGAACGGCCACCCCCGCCTGCCCGCGGGCAGGCACGATAAGGGTGAGGCCGAAGGAGGCTCCGCGCGCCCAACGAAAAAGGCGCAGGAGATCCTGCGCCCTATTGTACGCCAGAAAGCGTCCCGGCCCTATTCCGTCCCGGCCAGCCGCGGGTCGAGCGCATCGCGCAGGCCGTCGCCCAGATAGTTGAAGGCCAGCACGACGATCGCGACGCAGATGGCCGGCGTCAGCAGCAGCCAGGGCTGCGCGTTGATCGCGGTCTGGCCGTCCAGCAGAAGCGCGCCCCAACTGGTGATGAAGGGCGCGTTGGGGTCGGTGGCCGGCCGCAGGCCCAGCCCCAGATAGCCCAGCACGGCCTCGGTGATGATCAGCCCGGGGATGCGGAAGGCGGTCGAGATGATGATGGGGCCGAGCGAGTTGGGCAGCAGGTGGCGGAACATGATGCGCGAGCTGCTGGCGCCGATCATCCGGCCAGCCTCCACGAATTCCTTCTGCTTCAGCGACAGCACCTGCCCGCGCACGAGGCGCGCAAGGCCCACCCAGGAGATGATCGACAGCGAGACGAACAACAGCAGCAGGCCGTTGAGCGCCTGGCCGAGGATCGTCTCGCGCAGGGCCGCCATCGCGATGATAAAGAAGAGTAGATCCGGGAAGGCATACAGGACATCGGCCAGGCGCATCAGGATGTTGTCCACCCAGCCGCCCAGATAGCCGGCCACCAGGCCCACCGTCACGCCCACGAGCAGGATGATGACGGTGGGGATCAGCCCCACGACCATGGAGACGCGCGCGCCGTAGATGGTCCGGCTCAGCACGTCGCGGCCCAGGCTGTCGGTGCCCAGCAAGAACGCGGGCTCGCCCGCCTTGCCCGTCGGCCCCTTCTCCACCCAGGCCGGCGGCAGATAGCCCTTGCCGCTGTTGATCTTCAGCGGGTTATGCGGGGCGATCACCGGCGCAAAGATGGCAATCAGGGCAAAGAGTACGATGACGGCCGCGCCGGCCACGGCGGCCTTGTTGCGGATGAGCCGCTGCCACGCATCGCTCCACAGCGAGCGGGGCGGCCGCGCGATAGTCTGTGACAGGACGGCCTGGCTTGCAGTGCTCGTTTGAACCGCCATAGTTGACCTCAATCTCCAACTTTGATGCGCGGGTCGAGGAACCCGTAGACCAGGTCAACCGTCAGGTTGGCCACCGCCACCAGGACCGCGTAGATCAGGGTGGTGCCCATGATCATCGAATAGTCGCGCTGCTGGATCGACTGCACAAAGGCGCGACCGCTGCCCGGGAAGGAAAACATCTGCTCGATGATGAACGAGCCGGTCACCAGGCCCGCGACCGCCGGCCCCAGGATGGTGACGACGGGGATCAGCGAGTTGCGCAGCATGTGGCGCAGGACGACCACGCGCTCCTGCAGGCCCTTGGCGCGGGCCGTGCGCACGTAGTCCTGCTGCATCACCTCGAGCATGGTGGAGCGGGTCAGGCGGGTGATGAAGGCGAAGGTGCCGAAGCCCAGGATGGCCGCCGGCACGAGCCACGCGCCGGGGCTGCTCCAATCTTGCTGGACGATCTTGACCAGTTTCAGGCGGCTGGCGAAGATGATGATGAAGAAGATCGCCAGCACGAAGCTGGGCACCGAGATGCCGACCGTCGAAATGAACAGCGAGATATAGTCCACCAGGCTGTTGCGCCGCAACGCCGCGACGACCCCCAACGGAATGCCGAAAAGGGTCGCCATGAACACCGCAATCAGGCCCAGGCGCAGCGAGTAGCCGAACCGGCTCTGCCAGAACGGCTTGCCCTCCGGCGGCTTGAACAGGATATCCTGCACGTCCATGCCGCGCTGGCGGTAGGATGGGCCCAGATCTCCGCGCACCGCGCCGAAGATGTAGTTCAAAAACTGGCTGTCGAGCGGGTTGCCGCCGGAAGTATTGATGAAGAGCGGCTTGTCCAGCCCGAAGCGCTTGTTGAGCAATTCCTGGGTGCGTGCATCCACCTGGCGCGCGCTCAGATCGCGATCCCAGGGCCCGCCGGGGGCCGAATGCATCAGGACAAAGGTGATCAGCGCCACGAGAAAGAGCGTGGGGATCAGATAGAGCAATCGTCGGATGATATAGGTGGTCACGCGCCACCCTCCCATGATGAGAGGCGGCCAGGGGCTGCCGTGTGTGAGCTGTCTGCCCACCCTGAGCAGGCTGCTCAGATAAGCAGACGCCCACCCAGGCGCATCCCCTGGCCGGCCGATGGGCGGGCAAGGCTCGTAGAGGCCTTGCCCGCCTGGAAACGCCGCTGACTAGGGCAGCAGCGCCGTGTCGATATCCAGCGAGATCGGGTCGATGTTGCCAGGGAAGCCGGAGTCCTGCGGCGTGGTAACGACGCCGGTCACCCACGGCTTGACCAGATAGGTGTTGACGTTGTTCCAGAAGAACGCCACCGGCGCGCCGTCGGTCAGCAGCCGCTGCGCATCGGCGTAGAGCTCCGCGCGCGTCGCGGGATCGGCTTCCACGTCCGCCTTGTCAACCAGGGCGTCGAAGTCGGCGTTGGAGTAGCCGATGCGCTCGCCGAAGCCGCCGGTCTTCCAGTAGACGCTCAGCCAGTTCTGCGGGTCAGGATAGTCGGCGCACCAGCCCAGGATGTAGGCCAACGGCGCAGTCGCGATGTCCTTGGTCAGGGAGGTGTAGGTGGTCGGCTCGACCGGATCGAGCACGACCTGCACGCCCAGGACCTCCGCCCACTTCGCAGCCAGCCACTCGTAGCGGGTGCGGTTGCGCGGGGAGTCGGAGAAGGTCAGCTTGATCTCGGGCAGCCCCTCGGCCCCGCCGTAGGAGGACTCGGCCAGGGCGGCCTTTGCGGCCTCGGGATCGTAGCCCCAGCGATGCTCTTCCGAGTCATGCCCAGGGTACCCCGGCGGGATCCAGGTCAGGGTGGGCGAGCCCAGGCCCTGCAGCACGTCATCGACCCAGGTCTGGCGGTCAAGCGCCATCGCGAAGGCCTCGCGCACCTTCTGATCGGTGAACGGTTCCTTGAGCTGATGGAACATGACGGCGAACGTGCAGGAGCCCGGATAGATCTTGGCTTCCTGGCTCAGCTGCGGGTCCGCCTGCACGACCTGCAGATCCTCGGCCGCCAGGCCGATGATGTCGAACTCGTTGTTCTTGTAGGCCTCGAAGGCGACGGCCGAGTCGGTGATGTAGGAGAACTTGATGTCAACCTTGCCGACGCCGGCCCAGTAGTTCGGGTTCGGCGCGAAGGTCGCGCTCACGAACGGCTCCAGGCTCTCCAGGATGTAGGGGCCGTTGCCGATCTGGAACTTCGAGCTGTTCCACCAGTTCTCGCCGCCCGCGGAGATGTTCTCCTCCTTGGCCGGGTAGGTCACCCACAGCGACATGACGGTGTGGAAGTACGGCGCGGGGCGGGAAAGCGTCAGGGTCAGGGTGTTGCAGGCGGCGTCTTCGTAGCCGTCGCAGGCCGCGCCGTCGGCATGGCTCGCCGCAACGCTTTCATCGACGGTGGCCTCGGCCGCCTCGCAGGCCGCCGCATCGTCGCCGCAGCCGCGCCATTCGGGCGCGCCGGCGATCTCGTCGGTGATCTGAGCGTACTCACCGGCGGTCTCGGGGTTGATGTTGCGCTTGATCGAGTAAGCATAGCGCAGGGCGTTCAGGATGCTGCCGTCGCTGTACTTCAAGCCATCGCGCAGCGTGAAGGTGAGCTGGGTGAGGTCGTCGTTGTAGGCGCAGCATGCCGCGCCCCCTGAACATTCAGAACTGCGTGAAGGTGAGCTGGGTGAGGTCGTCGTTGTAGGCCCACTCGGCCGCGCCGGGGACCGTGTTCAGATCCTTGTCCAGCTTGGTGAGGCCCTCGTAGATCAGCTGCAGGTGCGCGATCTCGTTGACGAAGGAGCTCTTCTGCGGATCGATGATGTCGGGGTAGGAGCCGAGGTTGATGCGCACGACCTTCTCCGCCGGCAGCGGGGTCGGGGTCACGACCACCTGGACTTCCTTCTCGACTTCCTTGACGGTCTCGACCACCTGGGTCTCGACCACCTTCACTTCCTTCTCGACGATCTGGGTCACGACCTGAGGTACGCCCGGGGCCGCGGGTGTCGCGCAGCCCGAGAGGATCAGGCTCAGGACCATCAGAATGCCGAAGAAGGCGGACAGCTTCTTGGCGGACATTTTTCTCCTCCTGAGAAGATAGGATGACACGGTTTTGGCTATCTCGAAACGGCCGACCAGCGCCGGCCGCCTTGCCAACATCGAAAAGCGGGCCTGTCCCGCGCCCAACCGCCGCCGGCCGGGGCAGCGCCCCGACGGCGCGTCGCTTGCCGGGCTTACTGCGGATACAGCCAGCAGGCCACGTAATGGCCGTCGCCGTAGTCCTTGAACGTCGGCTCCTGCTCGTAGCAGATATCCATCACCTTCGGACAGCGGGTGCAGAAGTTGCAGCCCTTCGGCGGATTCGCCGGTGACGGCACATCGCCCTCCAGGATGATGCGCCGGCGCGTCTCCTCGACCGTCGGGTCCGGAATCGGCACGGCCGACAACAGGGCCTGCGTGTACGGGTGCATGGGATTGCGGTACAGCTCGTCCCGGTCG
>MWBF01000284.1 GCA_002068935.1 Chloroflexi bacterium ADurb.Bin325 | reverse complement strand
GTTCGGCTCGCCGTGGCTGACGACGCAAGGCCAGTCGAAGGAGCGGACGTGAGGGCCGCCCCTTCGACTGCGTGCGTCGCTGCGTGACGCCGGGCATCACCACGTGATGCCGTGCGCTCAGGGCGCCCCCGATATTTAAAATCTATCCGAAAATTGCTCTGGCCGGTCTCCGACCGAGCCAGGGGCACGGTCAGAGACCGGCCCCAGCGGGTCTTCGGATAGGCTCTTAGCCCAGAGGCCATGACACCTCCCCCACTGCACGTCGGCCGACGACCCACACAAGCGACATGACCGGAATCATACCCACGCGCGGGCGCGAGTGCTAGAATATCCTTGCGCCTGATATGTCAACGGGGCTGCTGTTGATCTGTCAGGAGGGTCCGGCGGAGGGGCCACAGGTCGAGCCGCCAGTCACAGCAGGACAGAGGAGGACCGGCCATGCAGGCCAAGCGTGTGGTGCGAGACATCATGAGCCCCAACCCGGTGACAGTGACGCCGCGGAACGCCATTCGCACAGCCGTCAATCTGATGCGCGAAGGGGGCTACCGGCGGCTGCCCGTCGTCGACCGCGGCCGGCTGGTGGGCATCATCACCGATCGCGACCTGCGCCGGGCGGCCAACTCGCCGTTCGTCGTGCGCGAGCAATGGTATGACAACTTTATCCTCGATCATATCGAGGTGGGTTCCTGCATGACCCCGAACCCTCTGACGATCGAGCCGCATGCAACAATCGCCGAGGCGACGCGCCAGATGCGCAACCATAAGATCGGCGGACTGCCAGTCGTTGCTGACGGCCAGTTGGTGGGCATCATCACGGAGACGGATCTGCTCGACTTCTTGATCGAGCTGCTGACCACAGAGAATGTGGCCGCTTGAGCGGGCGCGCAGGCGCTACAGCCGTGACAAAGCCCTTCCGCACAACAGGCGCCTGCGCAAGCCGCAGGTGTCCTTTTAATCTGATCATTTATTCGATAAGGGTTCAGCTATGTTCAGTCGCGCAGATTTGATCTTCTTGCACGCGCCGAGCGTGTACGACTTCCGCAAGCACTCGATCTTGTACGGCCCGGTCAGCGACCTGGTCCCGTCGACGCCCGTCTTCGAGATGTATCCGATCGGCTTCACGACGATGGCCGAATATCTCGAACGCCACGGCCTGCGCGTCCGGATCGTCAACCTGGCCGTGCGGATGTTGAACGACGAGCAGTTCGACCCCGAGGCGCTCATCAAGTCGCTCAACCCCACGGCGTTCGGCATCGACCTGCACTGGCTGCCCCATGCGCACGGCGCGCTGGCAGTGGCCGAGGTGGTCAAGCAGCATCACCCCAACACGCCGATCATCTTCGGCGGCTTCTCCTCGACCTACTTCCACGAGGAGCTGATCCGCTATCCCTATGTGGATTACGTCATCCGGGGCGATTCGGCGGAGGAGCCGCTGCGCCAACTGATGGCCTATCTGACCGGGCTGCGCGCCGGCGGCGACGGGAAGATCCCGCGCTCGCTGCACGACATCCCGAATCTGACCTGGAAGGATCGCGACGGGACGATCCACGTCAACCCGCACACCTACCGGCCCGACAACCTCGACCACGTCATGCTGGACTACCGCTATGTCGTGCGCGCCGCGGTGCGCGACCTGGGCATGGGCAACTACGTCCCGTTCAAGGACTGGGCGGACTACCCGATCCTCGCCGCGCTGAGCTGTCGCGGCTGCACCCAGAGCTGCGTGATCTGCGGCGGCTCGGCCGCCTCGTTCAAGCAGATGCACGGCCGCACCCGGCCGGCCTTCCGCGACCCGGAGCGCCTGGCCGAGGACGTGCGCCGCTCCGCCAAGATGAGCCGCGGCCCGGTGTTCGTGCTGGGCGACCTGCGCCAGGCGGGCCGCGATGCCCAGGGCCGCCATTACGCCGACCGTTTCCTCGACGCGATCCACGGCTTCGATGGCCCCGTGATCCTCGAGCTCTTCTCGCCCGCGTCGCGCGAGTTCTTGCAGCGGGTGGCCGACGCGCTGCCCAACTTCACGCTCGAGGTCTCGCTGGAGAGCCACGACCCGGTCGTGCGCCGCGCGTTCGGCAAGGCCTACGACAACGGCCCCATGGAGCGCACCATCGCCGATGCGCTGGACGTCGGCGCCAAGCGCCTCGATGTCTTCTTCATGGCGGGGCTGCCGCAGCAGACCGCGGGGTCGGTCCTGGGCACCATCGACTACTGCGCGGAGCTGCTGGCGCGCTTCGGCAAGGACGGCCGGCTGGCGCCGTTCATCTCGCCGCTCGCGCCCTTCCTGGATCCCGGCAGCCGCGGCTATGAGAACCCCGACGAACACGGCTATCATCTGTTTGCGCACACGCTCGAGGAGCACCGCCACCTCCTCGTCCAGCCGAGCTGGAAGTACGTGTTGAACTACGAGACGCGCTGGATGGATCGCCACCAGCTCGTGGATGCGACCTACGCCGCGGGCCGCCGGCTCAACCGTCTCAAGGCCGAGTACGGGCTGGTGCCGGTCGAGCAGGCCGAGGCCACGGAGCAGCGCATCGACCGCGCCACGCGGCTCATCGCCGAGATCGACCACCTGATGGTCACGGCGACGCCGGAACAGTTCGAGCGCGAGATGGCGCGGCTGCGGCCCGAGATCGAGCGGACGAACATGTCCACCGTGTGCGACAAGCGCGAGCTCAACCTGGACGTCATCGGGCCGAAGCTGAATTATGTCGAGGTCGCGCGCATGATCGCGCAGGATGCGGCGCAGGCCGTCGGCCGGACGCTGAGCGCGCCCTTCCGCCGGCCCGCGGCCGTGCGTGTGGAAAACCCATAGGGAGGCCAGGAAGCCCACATTGCCCGTCGCCCGTTGCAGGTTCGAAGGCGATCACGCGCGACGGGCAGCCATGTAAGCCGCCCATGCTGTCCCAAGGAGGTGACAGAGTATGGTCAAGGGTACAGTGGTCATCGATACGGATCGGTGTAAGGGCTGCGAACTGTGCACGTCCGTCTGTCCGCAGGATGTCTTACACATGAGCCGCGCGCAGTTCAACGCGCGCGGCTATCGTCCCGTTCTGCTGGTGGACCCGGAAGGCAAATGCACGGGCTGCGCGCTGTGCGCGCTGCTCTGTCCCGATGTCGTGCTCACCGTCTATCGCTACGATGAGCGCCGGGTACACGCATAGGAGGCGTTTTCATGGCAAAGGAGCTATGGGAAGGCAACCGGGCGATTGCCGAGGCCGCGATCCGTGGGGGCGTCGAAGCATTCTTCGGCTATCCCATCACGCCGCAGACCGAACTGCTGGAGCACATGGCGGCCCGGATGCCGGAGCTGGGCCGCACCTTCTTGCAGGCTGAGAGCGAGGTCGCGGCCGTCAACATGGTCTATGGCGCGGCCAGCGGCGGCGCGCGCGCCATGAGTTCCTCGTCCAGCCCCGGCATCAGCCTGATGCAGGAGGGGCTCTCCTACATCGCCGCCTCGGAGGTGCCGGCCGTCCTCGTCGACATCATGCGCGGGGGGCCGGGCCTGGGCAACATCCTGCCCAGCCAGGGCGACTACTTCCAGATCACCCGCTCCGCCGGCCACGGCGACTTTCACCCCATCGTCCTGGCCCCGTCCACCATCCAGGAGGCCGTGGATCTGGTCTACGACGCCTTCCCGCTGGCCGAGAAATACCGCACCATCGTCATCATCGCGGCCGATGGATCGCTCGGCCAGATGATGGAGCCGGCGGAGATGCCGTCCATGCGGCCGCCGCTGACCGAGGCGGAGCGCGGGGAGTGGGCCGTGCGCGGCAAGCGCGGCCGGCCCCGGCGCGTCGTCACCTCGCTGTTTCTCAAGGACGATGAGCTGGAGGAACTCAACCACCGCTTGCAGGCCAAGCTGCGGACCATCGAGGCCGCGGAGCAGCGCTGGGAGGAGGTCGAGGCCGCGGAGGCCGAATATCTGCTGGTGGCCTACGGCACGGTCGCGCGCACCTGCAAGACCGTGCTGCGCGAGGCGCGCGCCGCGGGCCTGCAGGTGGGGCTGTTCCGCCCCATCAGCCTGTGGCCGTTCCCGTATGCGCGGCTGCGCGAGCTGGCGCGCGGCAAGCGGGCCATCCTCGTCGTCGAGATGAGCGCCGGCCAGATGCTCGATGACGTGCGGCTGGCCGTGGCCGAACGCTGTCCCGTGGAGTTCTACGGGCGGATGGGCGGCGTCATCCCGCTGCCGGACGACATCCTGGACGCGCTGACGGGCATCGTAGCGGCCCGCCAGACCGCGCGCCAGGCCGAGCGCGTCCCCGCGGGGATCGGGTGAGGAGGCCACCATGATTGACGGCAACCATCTCTCGCGCGAGCAGATCATCGAGCGGGGTCAAGTCATCTACCGCCGGCCCGCGGCGCTGCTCGACGCGCAGACGCACTATTGTCCCGGCTGCACCCACGGCATCATCCACCGCCTCATCGCCGAGGCCGTCGACGAGCTGGGCATCGGCGACCGGACCATCCTGGTCGCGCCGGTCGGCTGCTCGGTGCTGATGTATCACTATTTCGACCTGGACAGCGTCGAGGCGGCGCACGGCCGCGCGCCGGCGATGGCGACGGGCCTCAAGCGCACGCAGCCCGACAAGGTGGTGTTCGCCTACCAGGGCGACGGCGACCTGGCCTCCATCGGCGCGGCGGAGATCCTCCACGCGGCCAACCGCGGGGAGAACATCACCGTCTTCTTCGTCAACAACGCGGTCTACGGCATGACCAGCGGCCAGCTCGCGCCGACGAGCCTGCCGGGCCAGGTCACG
>MWBF01000283.1 GCA_002068935.1 Chloroflexi bacterium ADurb.Bin325 | reverse complement strand
CGCGGTCTGCGCCAGCGAGGCCGGCGTCTGGCCGGGCAGCCCGGCCATCACGTATACCATCGGCCGGATGCGCAGCGCCCGGCAGTGTCCGACCACGCTGCGCACCTGGTCGAGATAGCGGGCGGCCTGTTCGGGCCCCTCGATGCGCCGCAGCGCGGCCAGCAGCGCGGGATCGCCGCTCTCCATGCCGATCTTGACCGCATAGCAGCCCGCCGCGGCCATGAGCCTGAGCAGCTCGCGGTCGAAGTGTTCGGGCCGCGATTCGCACGCCCAGCGATAGCGCAGGCCGCGGGCCAGGATGCCCTCGCACAGCGCGACCACCCGCTGCCGGTCGTGCGCAAAGACAGGGTCGCGGAAGACGATCTGCGGCGGCTTCACCGCGCGGACGAGCCATTCCCACTCGGCCAGCGTGCGTTCGACGCTCTGACAGCGGAACTGCCGCCCCTGCGCGACCACGTAGGCGCAGAACGTGCACTCGGCGGGACAGCCGCGGCTGCTCAGCAGGCCGACCGCGGCGTAGGGCTGCCATGCCAGGAGATCCCAGGCAGGGAACGGCAGCGCATCCAGGTCGGCGAGCAGGCCGTCCGGCCGATAGCTGTCGGGGCGCACCGTCGCGGCCGCCGCGCGGCCCGCCAGCGCGCCCGCGGCCACGCGCTCCGCGGCCGCGGCGAACGCGGCCTCCGGCTCGCCGATCAGCGCGGCCGCGGCCAGCCCCTCGGCCAGCCAGCCGTCTGCGACGAAGTGCGCGGACGGGCCGAACAGCAGCCGCGGGGGCACGGCCTGTCCTCGCGCCAGGTGCGCCAGCAGGCGCAGGAAGTTGTCGTCGCTCAGCCGCGTCCCCTCGCTGACGAGCAGCGCGACCGCGTCCGCGGGCTGGTCGAGCACGCGGCGGGCAAACTCCGCCGGATCCGCCTCGCGCGTGCCGTCCAGCACGCCGACGGAGAGGCCGGCGCGCCGCGCGACCGCCGCGCACAGCGCGGCCGTGTGCGGCGCATAGAAGAACGCGCCCGCGCGCGGGTCCAGATGGCCCATGCCGGAGGTGGCCTCGTGGTGCGCGGCCAGCGGGCCGACGCCGGGCGGGATGACGAGCAGGACGTGCGCCATGAGATGCCTACTGCGCGCCGCTGAAGGCGTAGAGCAGGGCCTTGCGCGAGCCTATGGCCTGCTCCGCGACAAAGCTCAGGCCGGGCGGCGGGTGCGCCGGGTCGAGCAGGCCGAGGAGCTGCGTGCGGAACCGCCGGATGTCGGTATCCTCGACCAGGAGATAGCGCGCCCGATGCGTCCCGGCGTAGTGGAGCACCTGGGGCCAGTCGGCGTCGGGCAGCGCGACGGCCGGCAGGTCGGCGTAGAGCGCGATCTCCGAGTTCCGCATCATGACCGCCGCGCCGGCCGGCGTCAGGGAGGCAAGCCACTGGCCGACGGTCGCCCTGCCGAAGGGCATGACCGCGAGCGCGCGGCGGGCCACCCGCATGCCCCCGACCAGCAGCCCGGCGATCACGACGACGATGGGCAGCAGGTAGACGAACCGCTCGACCGCGCGGCGGGGCCGCCGCGCCGGGCCGGGCCACAGCAGACGGCCCGTCTCCTCGAGCCAGCCGACGAGATGCTCGATCCCCAGGGCGACCCAGATCAGGACGATCGGCGTCACGATCGCCAGGAAGCGGCTGAGGACGAAGAACGCCCACAGGCTCGCGAGCGGGGCCAGCGCCAGCAGCAGGAAGCCCTCGCGGCGCAACCGTAAGCGCGTGAGCGGCCGGGCCGTCGCGCCGATGATTGCCAGCACGGCCAGCCACGGGGTCAGCAGATCCTCGTGGAAGAGCGCCTTGAGCGTATCGCGCATGTTCGTCGTCACCTGCCGCACGAACCGCTGCGGATCCTCCCGGATCCAGCCGATCAACGTCCGGTCGTACTGCTCCGTCGAGAGCCACATGATCTCCTGGCCGGTCGCGTCCAGCGACGAGACGACCTGATCGTGCGCGACCTGGTCGTCGTTCACGAAGGCCCAGGCGATATCCATGCTGATGCCCTGCTTGCCGCTGAACATCCAGCGCCCCGTGACGCGATGCAGATAGATGATGTAAGGGCTGATCGTCAGCAGGAAGAGGAGCACGGCCAGCCCCATCTGCGCCCAGTCGGAGCGCCGCGGCCGCCAGCGATAGAGCAGCACGAACAGCAGGCCGACCGCGAGATAGAGCATGGCCTCGGGCCGGGTCAGGTAGGCCAGCCCGCAGGCTGCGCCCAGGGCCGCGGCCCAGCGCCAGCCGCCATCGGCCGCGAGCCGCCATGCCGCATAGAGGCCGGCGAGCACGAAGAACAGATAGGGCGGCTCGGTCATCGTGCCCCAGTAGAGCGGGCTCACGGCCAGCGCGGGGTGGACGGCGGCCAGGAGGGTCGCGATGAGCGCGGTGCGGCGGCTGCCCGTCGCGCGCCGCGCAAGCCCGTACAGCGGCAGGAGCAGGAGGCTGCCGAACAGCACGTGCGCAAACGCGGCCGTGGCCCACTGCGGCGACAGCCCCAGCAGGCGGCCCGCGACGGACAGATAGGCGACGACCGGCGGCAGTTGCAGGTCGCGCGTGCCCAGCAATTCGGAATAGCCCTGTCCGGCCAGCAGGCTGCGCGCGATCAACTGGTAGGCGGACTCGTCCATGCGGACGATGCGCGGCAGCGCGGCGAACGCGAGCCGCAGGAGCGCCGCGACGGCCACGATCGCGGCAAGCGCCCAGGCGGCCGCGGTCGGCCGGCCGCGGCGGTCAGGTTCAGCGGAACGCATAGATGATCACCTTGCGCGGCTCGTCGCCGAGCGTCGTGATGTAGCGCAGCTCAGGGGGCGCCTGTTGCGGGTCGAGCAGGAAGGCAAGCTGCGGCCGCCATTGGGCCTCGCGTTCGTCCATGACCAGATATTGCGCGCCCTTGGCCCGCGCATAGACCAGCACCTCCTCCCACGAGGCCGCGGGGGTGGGCGTCCACGCCGCGCCGCTGTGGAAGGCGATGGCTGGATAGCGGCTCATGATCACCGTCTGCGGCGTCACCCCGATCTCGTGCAGCACGTCCGCGGCCGCGACGTGGCCCGGCTGCCACGACTGCGTCACGCTCAGCACCCGCCGCAACTGCCGCGTCTGCACGAGCAGGACGGCCACGCAGAGCACGCCGACCAGAAGCGCAGCCGCCCAGCCCCGCGCGGGGCGCGCAAACACGGCCCGGAACGACTCGGCCAGCCATGCGCTGAGCGCGGCCAGCCCCGCGCCGATCCAGATGAGCGCGGGGATCAGGGCCGTCGCGAGATAGCGATCCTGGATGAAGAAGGGCAGGAAGCTGAAGATGCCGACGAGCGAGGCCGCGAGAAACAGCTCGCGGCGCAGCCGCGGCCCATCCCACGGCCGCGCAAAGAGGCCCAGGCCGATGACGGCCAGGAAGGGCCACGGGAGCAGCCGCAGGCTGATGAGGATCCGTTCCAGGTCGCTCAGATTGGTGTGCAGCAGACGCACGAACGTGGCCGGATCCGCCTTGATCGCGTCCAGGAGGCCCTCCTGTTCGCTCGTCTCGGAGAAGTAATAGACCTCCCCGGTCGCCGGATCCAGCCCCCAGGTCGCGGCGTCGAACGACTTCAGGCTGCCCAGCGCCAGCCCCTGCGCGCTCACGTAGGTCGAGCCGGCCTCCTCGACGATCTGCCACACGCCCGTCTTCTCGTACAGGACGATCAGATAGGGGCTGATGACCGCAAAGAAGACGGCCGCCAGCGCGCCGACGCCGACCCAGGCGCTCGCGGTGCGCTTGCACCCGAACACCCAGTAGAGCACGAGGCCGACGAGCGGCCCGGCCATGAGATAGACGATGGCCTCCGTGCGCGTCAGATACGCCAGGCCGAGGAAGGCTCCGGCCATCGCATAAGCGCCGAGCCGCCCCTCCTCCAGCGCGACCAGCAACGCCCACCACCCGGCCGCCAGCAGCAGCAGATACAGCGGCTCGGTCATCGTGCCCCATAGGAGCACGCCGCCGGTCAGCGCGGGATAGAACGCGGTGACGAGCGCGGTGAACAGGGCCGGGACGAAGCCGTACATCCGCCACGCGATGGCCGACAGGGGCGCGACCAGCGCCGCGCCGCAGACTATGTAGAGCGTGACGGTCCCGGAGGCCAGCGCGGCCGGGCCGGTCGCGCCGAAGAGGGCCGCAACCCGGCCGATGCCGGCCGCCAGCAGCGCCAGCAACGGCGAGGCGTGCACGCCCGAAAGCCCGAAGAACTGATAGCCCTGGCCGCTCAACAGGCTCTGGCCCAGCCAGAGGTAGAACGGCTCGTCGCCCCACACGACGCGCGGCTGCAACGCCCAGAACAGGCGGACCCCCGCGGCCAGCAGCACGATGACGCCCAGCGCCAGCATCTCCCTGCGCGCGCGCAGCCAGGCCCGCGGTCGGGTCGTCGCCATCACAGATCCTCCGCCAGCCTGAACTGCACGATCTCGTGCAGATGCATCGTCGGGATCGGCGTGACCTGCGCCACCCGGAAGCCGGTCGCCCCGTCCAGCCGGCGCGCCTCCGCCGCGCTGATGCAGAGCAGGACGCTGCCGCCCGGCCTGAGATGGGGCCGCGCGCCGGCCAGGACCGCGGCCAGGAAGATGTGGCGGTCGCGTTCGAGCCATGCGCCGACCCTCCGGAGCATCCATTCGCTAAGGCGCGGCCTGCGCCGCAGAAAGCTCGTCACGAGCCGGCTGAACTCGTTTTCGTGGGGCCGCATCGGCGGGTTGAACAGGATCAGGTCGAACGCGCCCTCCACCTGGTCGAACAGATTCGACCGGTA
>MWBF01000282.1 GCA_002068935.1 Chloroflexi bacterium ADurb.Bin325 | reverse complement strand
AGGGGGAGTCGAGAGGGTGAGGTAAAATAAACCCTCCCCTGCCGCAGCGGGGGAGGGTCGGGAAGGGGCCTGAGTCGCGCTTACCGCTGCGCCGGGCGCTCGCCCAACGTCACGGTCACTTCGGACTGCTTGCCGTCGCGCAGGATGGTCAGCTTGAGGGTGTCGCCGGGCTGCTTGCCGGCCACCAGGGTCACCAACTCGTCCATGCTGGGCAGATCCTTGCCGTCGACGGCCACGATGACATCGCCGCCGATGGGCAGCCGATCGCCGTTCAGGTTCAACACCCGGAAGCCCCCGCGCAAGCCCGCCTCATCGGCCGGGCTGCCGTTGACCACGTTCAGGATCAGCGCGCCCTGCTGCTGCGCACCGAGATCCATCGCCTGGGCCAGATCGGGCGTCAGCGTCGTGCCGTTGACGCCCAGCCAGGCCGGGGCCGTCGCCTGCTTGCGGGACTGGTCGCTGGCCGTCTGCTGTGCAGAGGGGCGCGCGGCCAGCGTCACCGGGATCGTCATCTCCTTGCCGTCGCGCAGCACGGTCAGGGTGATCTCCTGGCCGACGCGACCGGCGCGCGCCAGGTAGGTCGTCATGTCTTCGAAGTCACGCACCGGCTGGCCGTCCACCGCGGTGATGATGTCGCCGCCGATCGGCACCTGCTGGCCGTCGATCTCCATCTGCTTGGCGCTGCCGCGCAGGCCGGCCTTATCCGCCGGGCCGTTGCTGGTGACATCCGCCACCAGCACGCCGCGCTGGCTGGCGGGCAGATCCATGGCCGCCGCGACCTCCGAGGTCAGGGTCGTGCCGGAGATGCCCAGATACGGGTGTACGAAGCTGCCCTTCTCGATCAGCTCAGGCACGACCTTCTGCACGATGACCGAAGGCACCGCAAAGCCGACGCCCGCCGAGCTCTGCGTCGAGGATTCGATCGCCGTGGGCACGCCGATCAGATGGCCCTGCAGATCCAACAACACGCCGCCGGAGTTGCCGGGGTTGACCGGCGCGTCGGTCTGGATGATGTCAGGGATCGTGTAGCGCGCAGCGGACGCCGCGGTGTTGCCGCTGGCCGGCAGCGTGCGGCCCAGCGCGCTGACGATGCCGAAGGTCATGGTCGTGTCCAGGCCGAACGGGTTGCCGATCGCCAGCGCAAACTGGCCGACCCGCACGGCGGTCGAATCGCCCACGGTCACGGGCTTGAGATCGAGGCCGGCCGGGTCGATCTTGATGACGGCCAGGTCGCTCTCCGGGTCGCGGCCCACGACCTCCGCGGGCAGGCTCATCCCGTCGGAGAAGATCACCGTGAGGCTCTCAGCGCGATCCACGACATGGTTGTTGGTGACGATGTGCCCCTGGTCGTCCCACACGAAGCCGGAGCCCAGCCCCACCGCATACTGCGGGTTGGCCGCGTTGGGGTCCATGCCGAATCCGCCGAACTGCTGCGGAGCCAGGGCGCGGATGCGGATGCTGACCACGGACGGGCTGACCTGCTCATAGACGTTTTCCAGCGCGGCCTGCAAGTCCTGGACGTTTGCCGGGGCCGCGGCAACGGCCGACCCGGCCTGCGCGGCGGCCTCAGCCGTCGGCGTCGCGGCGTTTGTCTGCAATGCCGCGGCGCGGGGCGCGGCGACCACCGCCAGCGCACCCACCAGGCCGACGAGAAGCAGAGCAATCAAGATATAGCGGGAAGTTTTCATGTTCAATCCCTCGCCATCCCTCCTGAGAATTCAAAGGGGAGCGTGCGCCGCACGGCGGGCCGACCCCTTACGCAGGCATTATAGGGGGAAAATCGCCCGGAATGCTTTAAACAGGGCTGAGACTTGGCTAAGGATTTCATTAAGCGGGGGTTTTGCCGTTAGACTTGGGGGGCGGTTAACGCGCGAGCGTCGGGGCTGCCCTTACCCCGACGCTCAAAAAAGGAGGAGAAGGAGAGAATTCTTTTCCACATCTCTCGAATGCAGTATAACATGAGGCACACTGGCATGCTCGACGCCAGCCCCATGTAAAATGTACATATTTCTGACGTCTGAGCTACGTTTAGCCTACGTTCGATCGACCGAGGGGGCCATTCATGGAAGAAATCGACGCGACAGGATGCGTTCTGTGCGATCTCGGCCTGCCCGACTACGAGGCGCTGGTCGCGCTCTGGCAGCAGGCTGGCCTGCCCATCCGGCAGACGGGCCGCGACGGCCCTGTCGCCTTTGCCCGCCAGATGGCGCTGGGCGTGCAGCGCGTCATCGGGCTGCGCGCCGCGGGCCAGCTCGTCGCGGCCGCGGTGCTGACGCACGATGGCCGCAAGGGGTGGATCAACCGCCTCGTCGTCCGCCCGGCCTGGCAGCGACACGGGCTGGCTAGCCGCCTGATCGTTGAGGCGGAACGCTGGTTCACGGAAGATCTGGGGCTCGAGGTCTGGGCCGCGCTGATCGAGGAGGAGAACGCGTCGTCGCTGGCCCTCTTCGAACACCTCGGCTTCCAGCGCCACACGATCGCCTATGTCAGCAAGCGCCGACGGGCCGAGGCATGAACCCGGCGCCGGCCAGCGCCGGCCAGGTTGACCGGGGTCAGAATCGAGGTCTGTGGCCGCGCGCCGCGGCGTGCGGCCACAGACCTTCGGTTTCTGGTCGAAACCGGGGTTTTGCATTATCATGCGCCCAGCCGTACATCGTAACGAGGAGTTTTCCCATGCCGGACAAGATCCTGGTCTGTGTCGCCTGGCCCTACAGCAACGGCGACATGCACATCGGCCATATCGCAGGCGCCTATCTGCCCTCGGACATCTTTGCGCGCTACCATCGGCTGCGCGGAAACGATGTGCTGATGGTCTCTGGCTCCGACACGCACGGCACGCCGATCACCGTGCGCGCGGAGGAGGAGGGCATTTCCCCGCGCGCGGTGGTGGATCGCTATCACCCGCGCAACGTCGATATGATGCGCCGGCTGGGAATCAGCTTCGACCTGTTCACCGAGACCGATACGGAGAACCACTGGGCCGTCACCCAGGAGATCTTCCTGCGTCACCTCGACCACAAGGTCGTCTATCTGGGCCAGATGGATCAGTTGTACTGCGTGGATTGTCAGAAGTGGCTGGCCGATCGCTACGTGGAAGGGACCTGCCCGTACTGCGGCTACGAGGGCGCGCGCGGGGATCAGTGCGACAACTGCGGCAAGACCTACGACGCAACCGCGCTCATCCGGCCGCGCTGCAAGTTCTGCGGGGGCGTGCACATCGAGATCCGCCAGGCGGAGCACTTCTTCCTGGATCTGGGCGTGCTCAACGAGCCGCTGCTGGCCTGGATCAACGACGGCCACAAGGAGCACTGGCGGCCCAACGTCCTCAACTTCACCCGCGCGCGGCTGGAGAGCCGGGAGCTGCGGGGGCGGCCCATCACGCGCGATATCCAGTGGGGCGTGACCATCCCGCTGCCCGGCTACGAGGACAAGCGCATCTATGTCTGGTATGACGCGGTCATCGGTTATCTGTCCGCCAGCAAGGAATGGGCCCAGATCACCGGCCAGGCCGAGGCGTGGCGCGACTGGTGGTACGACCCGCAGGCCCGCATCTACCACTTCATCGGCAAGGACAATATCGAGTTTCACACGATCATCTGGCCGGGGATGCTGATCGGCTACGACCGCAGCCTGAACCTGCCCTACGACGTGCCCGCGAACGAATATCTCAACGTCGAGGGCCGCAAGCTCAGCAAGAGCCGGCGCTGGATGATCGAGATGGCGGATGCGCTGGAGCGCTATGACCCCGACCCCTGGCGCTATGCGCTGGCCGCCAACGCGCCGGAGAGCCAGGACGTGAACTTCACCTGGGAGGAGTTCGTCCGCCGCAACAACGAGGAGCTGGTGGCGACCTGGGGCAACCTCGCCAACCGCGTCCTGGGCTTCGCCTACAAGCGGTTCGACGGCCGGGTGCCGGAGCCGGGGCCGCTGGACGCGGTCGATCGGGCGCTCCTCGACCAGATGGCGCCGACCTTCGAGCGCGTCACCGCGCTGCTGGATGCGGTCAAGCTCAAGCAGGCGCTGGCCGAGGCGATGACGCTGGCGCACGAGGCCAACCGCTATCTGAACCAGAAGGAGCCCTGGCAGCAGATCAAGAGCGACCCGGCGGCCGCGGCGACCACCATCTATGTGGCGTTGCAGGTCATCGACACGCTGAAGACGCTGTTTGCGCCCTTCCTACCGTTCACCTGTCAGCAACTCCACGGCTACCTGGGCCACGAGGGCGACCTGTTCGGCGCGCTGTACACCGCGGAGCTGGCGGAGACCGAGCGGCGGCACTATGCGCTCCGCTACGACGGCGACGGCGCAACGGGCCGCTGGGCGCTGAGCACGCTGCCGCCCGGCCAGGTGCTCAGGGAGCCGCGGGCCCTGTTCGTCAAGCTGGAACCGGGCGTCGTCGATGCGGAGATCGCGCGGATGACCGGGGCCGCGGGGCAGTAGCCCAGGCCGTCCGCCCATAAAGCGGGGGCCGACGCCAGCGCTGGCGTCGGCCCCCGTATTCGTACTCTGGTTGCTACTATCCCCAAACCCGCTGGGGCCGATCTCGGCCCCCCCTGGCTCGGTCGGAGACCGGCCAGAGCAATTCTTGGACAGACCCTAAATCCAACCAAAGTTGCGCACAGTTATCCACTGTTTCGCGCCAGTTATCCACAGGGCGCATGTGGGTTCACACAAAAAAGTGAATCCATGACGTGAAAGGCCGCCTGACCAGTAAATGCTACTTAGAGCCTATCCGAAAACCCGCTGGGGCCGGTCTCTGACCGTGCCCCTCTGGCTCGGTCGGAGACCGGCCAGAGC
>MWBF01000281.1 GCA_002068935.1 Chloroflexi bacterium ADurb.Bin325 | reverse complement strand
CCATACCGGGGTGGGGGCCATACCGGGGTGGGGGCCATACCCTGAAAATGAGCAACGAGCCGCGCGCACGGATGGCCCTTCCGTCGCCCGCGGCTCGCCCGATTCGTGAGATTCATCGATGAAATCAGCCACACCCAACGCGCTGGGCATCGTCCAGCCGCAGATATTCACCTTTGCCCACGACCAGCCGTTCGTGATGGAAGGCGGCGCGACGCTCAGTCCCGTCACGCTGGTGTACGAGACCTACGGCCAGTTGAACGCGGACCGGTCGAACGCGGTGCTGATCTGCCACGCGTTGAGCGGCAGCGCGCACGCGGCCGGGCTGGATATCGCGGGCCACGCCGGCTGGTGGGATGACTGCGTGGGCCCCGGCAAGGCGTTCGACACGGATCGTTTCTTCGTCATCTGTAGCAACGTCCTGGGGAGCTGCTACGGCTCCAGCGGCCCGACCAGCATCAACCCGGCCACCGGCCAACCCTACGGGCTGCATTTTCCGGTCGTCACCATCGGCGACATGGTGGCCGCGCAGGTCAAGCTGATCGACCACCTGGGCATCGACCAGTTGCTCGCGCTGGCGGGCGGCTCGATGGGCGGCATGCAGGTGTTGGAGTGGGCCGCGCGCCACTCAGCGCGCGTGCGCGCGGCCATCCCCCTCGCCACGACCGCGCGCAGCAGCCCCATGCTGATCGCGTTCAGCGAGGTGGGCCGCCAGGCCATCTATGCGGATCCGAACTGGCAGGACGGCGACTACTACGGCACGGGCCGCCGGCCCGACGCCGGGCTGGCGGTCGCGCGCATGATCGGCCACATCACCTATCTCAGCGACCAGTCGATGCACAGCAAGTTCGGCCGGCGGCTGCAAAGCCGCGAGCGGTTCGGCTATGACTTCGTGACCGAGTTCGAGGTCGAGAGCTATCTCAAATACAACGGGCTGCGCTTCACCCAGCGGTTCGACGCCAACAGCTATCTCTATGTCACCAAGGCGCTGGACTACTTCGACCTCAGCAGCCCGGCGGGCAGCAACGGCAACGGCGCCAACAGCCTGGCCGCCGCGTTCGCCCATGCCCAACATATCCGCTTCCTCGTGGTCAGCTTCACGAGCGACTGGCTCTACCCCTCCTATCACAGCAAGGAACTGGTCAGCGCGCTGACCGCGGCCGGCGCGGATGTGACCTATCTGGATATCGAGAGCAGCTGGGGCCACGACGCCTTCCTGCTGGAGGTGGACACCATGACCCGGCTCCTGGGCAGCTTCATGGATCGCCTGGCCCGGGAAGAAGGCGTCATCTAAATGGAAGACCAACCTGTCAGCCTTCGGCCCGACCTTCAGGTGATCGCGGAATTCATCCCCGACGCGGCGCGGCTGCTCGACCTGGGGTGCGGCGACGGCGCGCTGCTGGATCATCTGGTGCGGCACAAGGGCGTCAAGGGCCGCGGCATCGAGCTGAGCGAGGAGGGGGTGCTGGCGTGCGTGCGCCGCGGGCTGAGCGTGCGCCAGGGCGACCTGTCCGAGGGGCTGCATGACTATCCCGATCACAGCTTCGACTACGTGGTGCTCAGCCAGACGCTGCCCTTCGTGGACGACCCCGCGCACACGCTGAGGGAGATGCTGCGCGTGGGCCAGCGTGCGGTGGTCAGCTTCCCGAACTGGGGCTACTGGCGCTGTCGGCTGGAGCTGCTGCTGACCGGGCGGATCCCGCTGGCGCCGGATCTGCCGCAGCCGTGGCATGTCGCGCCGCGCTGGCAGGCCGTCACCATCACCGACTTCGCCATGTTCTGCCGCGCCAGCGGGATCGCGATCACGCGGCAGGCCTATCTCGCGCGCGGCCGCCGCGCGCGCATCTTCAAGTTCACCAACCTCATGTCGACGACCGGCGTGTTCGTGCTGGAGCGGATGTGAGGGCCTGTTCGAAAAGCTCCCCGAACGGCTCTGGCCGGTCTCTGACCGAGCCAGGGGGGCTAAAAACTGCTCTGGCCGGTCTCCGACCGAGCCAGGGGGGCTAAAAAACTGTTCTGGCCGGTCTCCGACCGAGCCAGGGGGCTAAAAACTGCTCTGGCCGGTCTCTGACCGAGCCAGGGGGGCTAAAAAACTGCTCTGGCCGGTCTTCTGACCGAGCCAGGGGGCTAAAAAACTGTTCTGGCCGGTCTTCTGACCGAGCCAGGGGGCTAAAAAACTGTTCTGGCCGGTCTCCGACCGAGCCAGGGGCACGGTCGGAGACCGGCCCCAGCGGATCAAGCCTATCCAGGGTCAGGAGAGGGGGATGGAGGTTCAGGCCAGAGCGTTTTTTGGATGGGCGTTCAGGCGCGAGGCGGGGGCTACTCCTGTCGTCCCACGCCCAGCCACAGCATCAGGCCGGTGCCGGTGAGGCGGAGCAGGGTCGCGATGACGAGCAGCGGGATCAGGCCGATTGCATCCACGAGCGCGCTGCCGATGAGGGGCGCTACAAAGGTCGCGACATAGACCGTGGTGTGGTAGAAGCCGATGTACGACGCCTGGTTCTCGGCGGGGCTTGTGGCGAGCACCATCTCGAAGAAGACCAGATCCACCCCGGCGAAGAAGAAGCCGTGCATGCCCGCCCACAGCGGCAGCAATAGCGGCGTCCGGGTCAGCGCCGTGAGCAGCGGATAGAAGCTGGTCCCGAACGCGGCCAGCAGCAGCACGAAGCGCGGCCCCCGCTTCCCCGATACCTTTGTCCACACGAAATATGCGATCATCGCCACGAAGGTGCCCGCGGAGTTGATGGCGCTGATCTGCGGGTCGCTCGCGCCGACCTGCTTGACCCAGTAGATCGGCAGCAGGGGCATTGCCAGCGTCAGACCCCAGCGAAAGACGAACTGCGCGATGATGAAGTTCAAGAACGGACGCCGCCGCGCCACGTCCCGGCCGCGCTCGCGCAGCGAACCGAAGACGCCGCCCTGTTTCGGCGGCGCCTGCGTGATCTGTTGCGGCGGCAGCTTCAGGCTGGAGGAGAAGACCACGCTGATGAATGCGCCGATGGCCGAGCCGATGAAGACGATCTGATAGTTGAGCGGAAAGTTGAACAGATTGAGGAGCTGGCCGACGATGACGACGGTCAGCGAGTTCGTCAGCCCCAGCGTCGACCAGCGCCGGCTCATCAGCGTCAACCGGCCGCGCGGGCCGGCCACGCCGCCCATCACGACGGTGAAGGCCACGCTGACCACGGTCTGCGGCACGGTCGCCAGCGCCCAGATCAGGATGATGATCTCCGGCTGATTGCTCTTGAAGATGAACGGCACCAGGCCGGTCAGCACGTAGGACGAGAGGACCCAGAAGCGCGAGCGGGCAAACCAGGGCACGACGTTGGGCCGCCGCGCCAGGAACTCGCCCACCGGCATCGCGAGCAACATGCCGGTCAGCGCGGGCATGGCCGTCAGCAGGCCGATCAGGAAGCTGGATGCGCCCAGCCGCACCAGGAAGACCGAGAGGAAGCTGCCGACGCCCGCGGTGATGCCGACGCCGACCGCATCGATCACGACGTTGCGCTGGTTGATCTGCTCCTGGCCCTGCGGGCGCAGGAGCACGTCCCATAGCGGGGCGTCGTGCGCGGTGTGGTCGTTCATGTGTCGGACATTGGGCTGCGCCCTGCCCTGGACGAGAGTCTGTTGTGCCATAGGCCAATAGTATCAAAAGGGGCCGTGAACGGCAAGTGAGGGGTCGGTTTTGTGCGACGAACGTTCCAGACGGATGCCCGCGCGGCGGCCATGCGCTGCGTGCAGGCTCAGAACCTATCCGAAAATTGCTCTGGCCGGTCTCCGACCGAGCCAGGGGCACGGTCAGAGACCGGCCCCAGCGGGTTTTCGGATAGACACTCAGAAGAACTCCGCAAAGACCTGGTTGCCCAACAGCCGGCCCTCGGGGGTGAGGCGGATGCGGTCGGGCAGCCGCGCCAGCAGGCCGCGGCCGACGAGGCTCGTGATCTGCGGCCCGAACGCCTCGGCCAGCGTCACGCCGAAGCACGCGCTGAAGCGGGCCTCGGACACGCCCTCGTCGAGCAGCCGCAGTCCCAGCATCATCATCTCGCCCATGGCCGTGCGCCGATCCGGCGTCTCGCCGTCCCGCTCCGGGCTGACGCCGTCGCGGATGCGCTCGATGTACTGCGGCACGGGGCGGACGTTCCACCAGCGACGGCCGTTCTCGAAGCTGTGCGCGCCCGGCCCGAAGCCCAGATACGGCTCGCGACGCCAGTAGACCAGGTTGTGCTGGCACTGGAGGCCGGAGGCCGGAGACGTGCGCGCCCAGTTCGAGATCTCGTAGTGGTCGTAGCCCGCGGCCGCGAGCCGGTCCGCGGCCAGGGCGTAGAGCTCCGCGGCGAGGTCGTCGTCGGGCGCGGGGGAGAGCCCCCGGCTGACCCGCGTCGCCAGCGGCGTGCCCTGCTCGACGGTCAGGCTGTACAGCGAGAGGTGCTCCGGCCGCAGGCTCACCGCGCGCGCCAGCGTCGCGGCCCAGGTCGCGGGCGATTGGCCGGGCAGCCCGAACATGAAGTCGAGGTTGATGTTGGCGAAGCCCGCGGCCCGCGCCGCCTCGTAGGCCGCGGCGGCCTCGTCCGCGGTGTGGATGCGGCCCAGCCACCGCAGCTCCGCGTCGTCGAAGCTCTGCACGCCCATGCTGAGGCGGTTGACGCCCAGCGCGCGCAGCGCGGCGAAGCGCGCACCGTCGGCCGTGCCGGGGTTGGCCTCGCTCGTCACCTCCGCATCGGGGGGCACGCGGAACGCCGTGCGGCAGGCGTCGAGCACGCGGGCCAGCAGTTTCGGCGGCAGCACGGTCGGCGTGCCGCCGCC
>MWBF01000280.1 GCA_002068935.1 Chloroflexi bacterium ADurb.Bin325 | reverse complement strand
AGGGGCGGGAGCGCATCTCCCCTTCCCCCGTGAAACGGGGGAAGGGGCCGGGGGATGGGGGCGCAGCAACCCGAAAATGGCCGCCGCCTACATCCGGGGGCCGATCAGGTTGATCGAGAACTCCGCGTTGCCCCATTCCTCCGCGCGGGTCAGCTTGCCGTTGGCGACGGTCACGATCTCCTCGAAGATGCGCCGGCCCGCGCCGGCCAGCGGCTCCCCCGCGCTGATGACCGTGCCCGCGTCGAGATCCATGTCGTCGGCCATGTGTCGCGCCATCTCCGTGTTCGTCGCGACCTTGATGACCGGCGCGATGGGACAGCCGGCCGGCGAGCCGCGGCCGGTGGTGAAGACGACCACCTGCGCGCCGCCCGCCACCATCGCGGTGACCGACTCCGGGTCGTTGCCGGGCGTGTCCATCAGCACCAGGCCGCGGCGCGTCGGCCGGTGCGAGTAGCCGACGAACTCCTGCACGGCCGTGCTGCCGCCCTTCTGGATCGCGCCCAGCGACTTCTCCTCGATGGTGGTCAGCCCGCCCGCGATGTTGCCGGGCGTCGGCTGCGCGCCGCGCATGTCCACGCCCATGCGCCGTGCAGCGTCCTCCCAGCGCGCCACCGCGGCGTCGATCTGCGCGCCGACCTCCGGCGCGGCCGCGCGCGCGACCAGCAGGTGCTCCGCGCCGATGAACTCCGGCGTCTCCGACAGGATCACCGTGCCGCCGGCCTGCACGAGCATGTCGCTGGCCACGCCGAGCGCCGGGTTGGCCGTCACGCCCGACCAGGCGTCCGACCCGCCGCACTCCACCCCGACCGTCAGCTCGGACAGGCCCTGAGCACCCAGACGCCTCCGGGCGTGCCGGGCGTGCGCGGCACGCGCGCCGCGGCCCGGAGCATCTCCTGCGCGATGGCCGTGCCGCGCGCGATGGTCGCCGCGGTCCCGCCGGACTCCTGCACGCCGATGAGCTCGCAGTTGACCCCGCGCGCCTTGAGCTGTTCGGCCATCTCGACCGAGGCTAGCGACTCGCAGCCCAGGCTGACCAGGAGCACCGCGGCCACGTTGGGATGATCCGCAAAGCCCTCCAGGGTGCGCCGCGTCTGCGCCAGGTCGTCGCCGAGCTGGCTGCAACCGTAGATGTGGGGCAGCGCGACCACGTCGGGCAGCGCCTGGCCGATGCGGCGCACCGCGCCGTTTGCGCACTGGACGGTGGACATCACCAGCACATAGTTGCGCACGCCGACCCGCCCGTCGCGGCGCCGGTAGCCCATGAACGAGGCGGCCGGCAGCTCGCCCTCGAACGTGGCCTTGGCCTCGACCGCGGCGTCGCCCCTGATGAGGGCCGCGGGCGCGGGCAGGTCGCCGCGGCCGCGCAGGCTCTCGACGTTGTGCACGTGGACGTGTTCGCCCGCCGCGATGTCCGCGGTCGCGCGGCCGATGGGCTGGCCGTATTTGATGATGAGATCGCCCGCGGCGATGGCGCGCCGCGCGATCTTGTGGCCGGAGGGGATCGCGGCCGCCAGCGTCAGCGACAGGCCCGCGGCCTCGACGACGCGGCCGGCCGCCAGGGGCGCGACCGCCTGCAGCACGTTATCGTTGGGGTGCATCAAGAGGACATCCATCAATTTGTCACCTCATGCCGGGAATCGACGCATTATAGCACAGCATGATTGGCCCCGGCCGCCGGTGCGCGGGTATAATGGCGGCGTGTATGTGTGGGGCGTCCTTCGACTGCGTCCGCGCTGCGCGCGGCCTCCGCTCAGGATGCCCCCCATTGTCAGATGTCGGAGGCATCCTGAGCGGGTGGGCGGCTCAAGGCAGGTCACGAAGCGCGGCCAGTCGAAGGATGCAGCCCGGCGTGTATGTGTGGGGCGTCCTGACCCATCGGGAATTGTCGATAAAGGAGCGATCTTTTTGACACGCGAGCAGATCATCAAACTCACGAGCCTCAGCTCGTGCGCGGGCTGAGCGTCCAAGCTGCCGCCTGAGCAGCTGGCGCAGGTCCTGCGCTCACTGGACAATCTGTTCCCGCCCGTCGAGTTTCCGAACCTGCTGGTGGGGCTGGGCGCGCCGGACGACGCCGCGGTCTACCGGCTCAGCGACGAGCAGGCGCTCATCCAGACGCTCGACTTCTTCACGCCGGTCGTGGACACGCCCTACGAGTACGGCGCGATCGCGGCCGCCAACGCGCTGAGCGACGTCTATGCGATGGGCGGTGAGGTGCTGTTTGCGCTCAACATCGCCGCGTTCCCGCCCGACCTGCCCGCCAGCATCCTCGCCGAGATCCTGCGCGGGGGCGCGGATATCGTGCGCTCCGCGGGCGCGGCCATCGCCGGCGGCCACACCATCCAGGACAAGGAGCCGAAGTACGGGCTGGCCGTCACGGGCCTCGTCCACCCGGAGCGCATCTTCGCCAAGGGCGGCGCGCGGGCCGGCGACCGGCTGGTGCTGACGAAGCCGCTGGGCACGGGCGCCATCACGACCGCGGTCAAGCGCGAGGAGGCGGCCCAGGAGCATCTGGATGCGGCGATCGCCAGCATGATGCGGCTGAACCGGGTTGCGTCGCGCGCGGCGCAGGCCGCGGGCGTCCGCGGCGCGACCGACATCACCGGCTTCGGCTTTATCGGCCACGCCCTGGAGATGGCCGAGGCCGCGGGCGTGCGCCTGCGCATCCGCTTCCTGGCCCTGCCCTGGCTGCCGGGCGCCGACGAATATGCGCGACGGTTCATCTTCCCCGGCGGCGCGCACAACAATCACGCGTTCTATAACCCGCACGTCGAGTACCGGGTCCCGCTGGCCGATTGGGAGGAGATGCTGCTGCACGACCCGCAGACCTCCGGCGGCCTGCTGCTGGCCGTGCCGGAGGCGCGGCTGGACGGCTTCCTGGCCGACTGCGCGCGCGCGGATCAGCCGGCCTGGGCGGTCGGCGAGGTCGTGGAGGGGGCGGGGATCGAGGTGACGGCGTAGCTGCCGGCCCGGCGCGCGTCCGTTGTCCGCGGCGGGCCAATGGTAAGCGGAATCACTGGCGTCCTCTGGAACGTATGATACTTTATCTCCAGATTCTTCCTCCTCCTTTGCGCACGAACGTCGGGGCCGCCAGTCAACCCCGACGTTCGTGTTTAATCCCGCTCAATCCAGATCGTGCACCAACTCGGCCAGGTTGCGCCGCGAGGAGGCGTCGGGCTTCTCCGCCGCATAGCCGATGGGCAGCACGGCGATCGGGACCCAGTCGCCCGGCGCGGAGACCGCGGCCGTCACGCCCGCGTCGTCGAACGCGCCGATCCAGACCGTGCTGAGCCCCAGATCCTGCGCCACGAGCATGGCATAGGTGGCGGCAATCGTGGCATCCTGGAGCGCATAGAGCTCCTTGCCGCGCGTGCCGTACTTCCGCGCCGAGCGGCCGGGGTTTGCGAAGAAGACGAGGATCAGCGGCGCCTGCGCGATAAAGGATTGATCCGCGGCGCGGGCGAGGGCCGCGCGCACGCGCGGGGCAGAGACCCGGTAGATCTCGTAGGCCTGCAAGTTGCCGGCGGACGGCGCCCGGTCAACCAGATCCAGAAGGGTCTTGACCTTTTCGGCCTCCACCGGACGGTCCTGATAAGCACGGACGGACCGGCGGGCGTGGATGAGTTCGGAAAGCTCCATCGACACCTCCTTGTGGCGTGCGGTAACTGCGGCTCATGCGCGCGACCGATTAGCGGGTCGACTCGTTCATTATATCACCTATCACAGATCGTCGCAATCGCGCCGCGCGGCCCGGCGCGCGGGGTCTGTCAGCCGCATCAGCGCCTCCTGCACCCGCTCGCCGTAGCGCCAGATCAGGAACGCGGCGGCCAGCCCCAGCACGCCGGACGCGGCCCAGACCTGCCAGGGCAGGCTCTCGGCCCTGGCGCCGAGCCAGACCGCGGCCAACAGGCCGGGGATGCGCGCCAGCGCGGCCATCGGCAGGAGGATGCGCAGGGGCAGCCGGGTCAGCCCGATTGCGAAACAGAGCAGGTCATCGGGCAGGCCCGGGATCAGAAAGAAGAGGAAGAAGAAGCCCAGGCTGCGCTGCTGGGCGAGGCGGTCGAGCCGGCCCAGCAGCTCCCGGCCGATCAGCCGGGCCACCAGCGGCCGGCCGGCCCAGCGCGCGAGGCCCATTGCGCTGGCCGTGCCCAGGATCAGCCCCAGCCAGCTATAGGCGAAGCCGCCGGCCAGCCCGTAGATGTAGCCCGCGGCGAAGTTGACCATCTGGCCGGGGATGGGCGCGACCACCGTCTGCGCGATCGACAGCGCGATGAGCACGGCCGGCCCCCACGCGCCGGCGGACTGGATCCGCGCGATGACCTGGCCGCGCTCGGCGAAGATGCGCTGGATGTCGTCCCGCCACAGCAGCAGCGGCGCAAGCAGGGCCGCGGCCAGCGCGAGCAGCAGGAGCGCCCGCACGATCAGCGGCCACGTCGGTCGGGCGGCGTTGCGGCGCGTCAGGGGGCCACCTCGTCTGACCGCGGCCCGGCCCGCTCGAACGAGAGGGCATCGCCAACGCGCCGCGCGTCATCCGCCCGACCGAACAGGTAGGTCGCCTCCGTCACGCGGAAGGCGATGGGCGTCAGGGTCGCCATGACCTCGGCCTCAGCCTGCCGAAGCGCAGGCTCAGCGTCAAAGAAACCGATTTTCCGCTCACGGCATTCCCTTCTCATATGCATTTCAGAATGCCTGCGCGCCCGCCCACATCGGAATTCCCGGACTCAGCCCCAGCAATTCCAAATGTGGACGTTACGGAAGCATCCTGAGCGGAGCACGGCGGCGCTTTCGCCGTGCGTAGTCGAA
>MWBF01000279.1 GCA_002068935.1 Chloroflexi bacterium ADurb.Bin325 | reverse complement strand
CGAGCGCGGCATTGCGGTCAAGGTCAAGGCGGACACCGGGCTGGCCGGCCTGCTGCGCCCCGGCATGAAGGTCGGGCTGGTGGCGACGCTGGCCGACAGCGACCGGGCCGTCTATGCCAAATCGCTCCTGGAGGGGCTGCGGGTGGTCTACGTCTCGCCCGACTTCCAGGCCCGGCCCTACGCGCCCGCCACCGCCTCGGCGACCGTGACCAAGAGCGGCGGGGCGTTGGGTCTGGACAGCGAGCCCGCGACCTCGTCGGCCGGTTCCAGCGGGACGGTGCGCGAAGGCGTGCTCGTCCTGGCCGCCGGCACGCAGGCCCAGCCCGTACGCTACGAAACGATCACGGACACGCTGCAGCTGGCTGTCGCTGCGCCCGTCACCGACCCGCCGCCGGCGCCGAGCGCGCCGCCGCCCCCACCGGCCGAGCCGCCGGTGCGCTGGCTGATCCCGGTCGAGCTGATCGCCGCGCTCAACGCCGCGGGGGAGGGCAGCTTCACCCTGGTGCTGCTGCCGGAAGCGCCGCAAGCCTACGCGACCGCGGGCCTGACCCTGACCGACGTGCGCGTCCAGGCCGCGGAAGAGGAGCTGGGGCGATGATGACGCCGACCTGGAATACGCCGAGCGCGCCTGCGCCGGACGCGGCGCCGCCGGTGCGCCTGTTGATCATCGCGCAGCCCGGCCATGCTCAGGCGCTCTATGCCGCATTTGCGTCGGACGCCCGTTTCGCGGTGCAGGCAGTGGCCACCAGCATGGATGACGCCCGAGCCAAGCTGGCGCTGGAGCCCGAGGCGGCGCTCATCGATGTCGTGGTTTTCAAGGGGCTGCCGGATTTCGCCAACACCTTCAGCGCCTACCGCGGCGCGGCATTCGTCCTGGCGCCGCCCAACCTGAGCGCCAGCCAGGCCGACGCCATCCGCCAAACCTCCTGCGTGCTGCGCGTGGTCGAGGGGGAGCCGAACTTTGCGGCCCTGGCCGGCGAGTTCTACGCCGCGGTGGTCGCCCGGCGGCCGGCTGCGGGGCTGCCGGCCGTCGACTTCGCAAACAGCCGCGAGCTGGGCGTGGCCATGATCGGCTGGCGGGCCATTGCGGTCTGGTCGCCGCAGGGCGGGGTGGGGAAATCCACCGTGGCGTTGGCGCTGGCGTTGGAGGCGCGCGCCCGCCGGCTGCCGACGCTGCTGGTCGAGCTGGCCGCGCCGGACATGACGCCGCTGATCCTGGACGGCATCCTGCCGGAGCCGAACCTGCTGACCTGGCGCGCCGCGCCCACCGTGGACGGCCTGCGCTCGGCGGTCCAGGTGCATCGTAAGACCGGGTTGCACATCCTGGTCGGCTTCCGGGACCCGGTGGCGCTGGGCAGCTACGAGGCGCAGACCGGGCCGGCCGCGCTGACCAACCTGGCTTATACGGCGGCCCAGGCCGGTTACGGCATCCTGATCCTGGATGTTTCCGCGCCGGAAATCGCACCGGCCGCGCTCAGCGCGGCCAACACCCTGGTGCTGGTGGCGCGGCCCGATACGCCGGGCGTCTACAGCGCGTTGCAGGCGGTGCACCTGGTGAAGGATGTCATGGCCGGCCAGCACGCCATCCCGCCGGAGGCGATCTACCTGGTGGTCAACCGGGCGCGCGACACCACCCTGCGGCCGGAGGAGATGGTGCGGTGGGGCAAGGACGAGCGCCGCGACTTCCCGGCCCTGGCCGCCAGCATCGCGGACGACGCCAACGTCGAGCTGGCCGTCAATCGCCGCGAGCCGGCCTACTACGGTTCCGATGCGCTGCGCGGGGCGGCGTTCAGCTTGGCCGGGTTGACCGCCAGGAGCGTGCTCGACGTGGGGATCACCACAGGCTCTTTGCCGAGGCTTTTGCCGCCACCGGTCTGGCGGTGACCGGCATCGACACTAACGCCGGCCTGCTCGCGATTGCCAGCGGGTTTGCGCCAGCGGTCCAGTTCAAAGAAGCGCCTGCGGAGCAGATCCCCTTCCCGGATAGCTCGTTTGACTTGGCCTTCTCGCGCTCTGACAGCGCGCGCTTCATCTAGATTTCATCTGCTCGTGCTATACTTGTCTCAACTCAAGAGGGAGCGAGTGATGCGCGTGCTGATTGTCGAGGATGAACGCAAGATCTCCGCCTACGTCAAGCGCGGGCTGGAAGAGCAGGGCTATGCCGTGGATGCGGTGTACTCCGGCCGCGACGCACTGGACTGGGCCGAGGCTGCGCCCTACGATCTGATCCTGCTGGACATCCTGCTGCCGGAGCTGGACGGGTTGGGCGTTTGCCGTGAGCTGCGGCGACGGGGGCTGCGGACCCCCATCCTCATGCTCACCGCGCGCGACACGGTGGACGACCGCGTGACCGGCCTGGATGCCGGCGCCGATGACTATCTGGTCAAACCGTTTGCTTTGAAAGAGCTGCTCGCCCGGCTGCGCGCCCTGACACGCAGGACGGCGGACGCGACGAGATCGCCGGTGCTCCAGGTGGCCGATCTGAGCATGGACACCCTGACCCATCGGGTGAAGCGGGGTGACAAGACGATAGAGCTGACCGCCAAGGAGTACGCGGTGCTGGAGTGTCTCCTGCGTGAACCGGAGCGGGTGCTCACCCGCACGGTGATCGCCGAGCACGTCTGGAACTACGACGTTTTCAATCAGTCCAACGTGGTCGATGTCTACATTCGCAATCTGCGGCGCAAGATCGACGACGACCACCCGGTCAAGCTGATTCACACAGTGCGCGGCGCGGGCTACCGGTTGTCGGCCGTGCAGGAGGTCGAGCCATGACTTTGCGCCTGCGTTTTGCCCTGTGGGTGGCGGCGCTTCTCCTGGTCGCGTTGGCAGCCTTCGGCGCGTTTGTTTACTTCAGCCTCGCGCACGGGCTCACCGATGCGCTGGATGACTCTTTGCGCCTGAGCGCAGCGCAGGCCATCGCCGCAATCAAGACTGAAAATGGCCAGATTGATCTCTCGGACAGCATCTTCCGAAGCGGTAGCGCGGCGGCGGAGCTGCACAAACGTGACGTGACCTTACGGGTCTTCAGCCGATCCGGCCAGACCTTGCAGACGCTCGGTCCCTATCTCGATCTGCCCCTCGCGCCGTCCAGCCTGGCCAAGGCGTTGCGTCAGGACACCACCTTCAGCACCCTCACCGATGCGCACGACAACGACCCGTTCCGCAGCTACACCGCTCCCATCGTCGAGAATGGGCAGGTGGTTGGCGTGCTGCAAGTCCTGGCCAGCCTGGACGATGTGCAGGAGGCGCTGGCCCGCCTGCGGCAGGCCCTGCTGCTCGGCAGTCCGCTGCTGGCGCTGGCGGCCGCGTTCGGGGGCTATTTCCTGGCCGCCCGCGCGTTAGCCCCCATCGACCAGATCATCCGCACGGCGCGCCGCATCTCGGCCGATGACCTGTCGCGCCGGCTCGGTCTCCCGGCCACCAATGATGAGGTGGGCCGGCTGGCAGCTACCTTCGATGAGATGCTGGCTCGCCTGGACGATGCCTTTCGCCGCGAGCGCCAGTTCACGGCTGACGCCTCGCACGAGCTGCGCACGCCGCTGGCGGCCATGCAGGCCATCCTCAGCGTGACCCGGGCCCAGCGGCGCTCGCCGGAGGACTACGAAGCGGCCCTGACGGACCTGGCCGACGAGACCAACCGGCTGCGCGGCCTGACCGAGGACCTGCTCCGGCTGGCGCGCGGGGAGACGCCGCCGGAGGGCGTGTCCGAGGAGATCGACCTGTCCACGCTGCTTGACGACGTTGCCGATTCGCTGCGACCGCTGGCCGAGGCTAAGGGGCTGGCGTTGATCTGCGACGTGCCCGCTGGCCTGACGGTGACCGGCGACCGCGATGCTCTGATCCGTCTGTTCGTCAACCTGTTGGACAATGCCGTAAAATACACCGCGCGGGGCAGTATCACCGTTACCGCACGCGCCGGCGCGCACGACCTGCGCGTCACCGTGGCCGATACCGGCATCGGCATGGCGGCTGAGCATCTGTCCCACGTGTTCGACCGCTTCTATCGGGTGGACCAAGGGCGCACCGAGCATGGGACGGGCCTGGGCCTGGCCATCGCGCGGCAGATTGCCCAGGGCCACGGCGGCGCGCTGACCGTGGAGAGCACGCTCAACATGGGAAGCATCTTTACCGTATCACTGCCAACATGAAAGAACTCGCGCTTTGACTTCATGAGGGCTTCATCTTCCCCTGGTACACTGTAGTCATCAGGATGGCAGCCGGCCATCCCAGATCACACACAAGGAGAAGATACCATGAAAGTCAACAAGAAACTGGCTGTGGGGGCCGCGGCCCTGCTCCTGGCAGGATCCCTCGGCGTCACGGCCATCCACACCTTCGCTCAGACCGCACAGCCCACGGCGCAGGAACGACTGGGCACGCCGGGAATCACCTTCGGCCAGGCCGCGGCCGCGGCCGAGGCGCACCTCAACGATGGCTCGGCCAGCGAGGTCGAGTTGGAGAGCAAGGCCGGTCAGTTGATCTACACCGTCGAGATCGGTGCCTCTGAGGTGCGAGTGGACGCCATGAGCGGCGAGGTGCTGGGCGTGGACAGCGAGGAAGCCGAGGACGGGCATGACGCCGCCCCCACGGACCCGCCGACCATCACCTCCGACCAGGCCAAGACCGCAGCCGAAGCGCACCTCAACGCCGGCACGGCCACAAAGGTCGAGCTGGACGCTGAGGACGGCAAGTGGGTCTACAGCGTCGAGATCGGCACGTCTGAGGTGAAGGTGGACGCCATGACCGGCGCGGTGCTGGGCGTGGATAGCGGTCAGGACTAACCGCACCAGCTCTCCGATACAAGATGACACCCCCGAGGCGTGAGCCCCGGGGGTG
>MWBF01000278.1 GCA_002068935.1 Chloroflexi bacterium ADurb.Bin325 | reverse complement strand
GGGGCCGCGCGCCCCGCGGCCTTGCACGGCCACGCAGTTTACTTCATCCGCCGTAGCCGACACTGGATCGCCTCTGCCGCGACACGGATCAGGCCTCCAACCCCAGCCGTACGATCTGCTCCGGCGGAGCCTCGAGCCGGACAAGCTGCGCGCGCAGGGCCGCCTGCATCCGCCTCAGCGTATCAGGCTCGCGCGCAGCCAGGTTGACCAGCTCGTTCGGATCGCTGCGCTTGTCGCTGAGCCAGGTGGGCACGGGCCAGGACTGATACCCAATCACCGGCCGGCGGCCGTCTGCAAACGGGCCGAGCGGATAGGGGAGGAACTTCGCCAGACAGTAGCCGTGCCAGAAGAGCGGCTCGTTGCCCGCGACCGGGGACTGGTGCAGGATCCATTCGCCGTCGGTGATGCTCACGCTGTTGCCGAACTGGCCGCACAGCGCGAAGTCGCGGGTGTGCGCGGCGGGATGCTCGATGACCGGCAGCAGGTTCACCCCATGCAGCAGCCTGCCGGGAGGCGGCTGGGGCGTCGGCCGGCCGACCGCGGCCAGCACCGTCGGATAGATATCGACAAGCTGCACGAGCTGCGACCGCCTCTGCCCATGGCCGTGCGTCGGGTGGGCCGCGATAAACGGGATGTGCGCCTTGGCGTCGTGCTCGTGTGTCTGGAGCTTGCCGATGCGGCCGTGATCACCGTTGAAGGTGCCGTGATCGGTCGTGAAGATGACGAGCGTATCCCGCCACAGGTCGAGCCGATCCAGCACATCGAGGAAGCGCCCCAGCCAGCGATCCAGGAAAACCACCTTGGCGGCATAGCGCGCGCGGTAGGCGTTGAACTGGTCTTCGGTCAGGTGCTCGCGCCAGGGGACGTAGGGCGCAGCCGCGTTCACGCCGGGTACCGCGTAGCCTCGCGGATCAAACTGCTTGAGGATGTCTTCCGGGGGATCCCACGGCTCGTGCGGGTCGAAGATGTCCAGGTGCAGGTAGAAATCCTCATGGCCCCGGTTCCCCTCCAGCCATGCTGCGGCCCGCTGGAAGACTTGCGCGCAGAAGTAATCCCCCTCCGACTGGCGGATGAAGTGGACGTTGCGCCAGTGTCGCTCATTCTTGCCGAGCTGGTCGCCCGGCGGACAGGGGAAGGCCACGGGGTCTGTGCGATAGGCATCCGCCTCGCAGCCGCGCACGAAATCGAAGCCGGTGTAGCCCATGTGATAGTTGCCGGAGCCCTGCTCCCACAGGTGGAAGTGATCGGAGATGAGATAGCTGACCCGATACCCGTTCGCCTTGGTCCACTGTATGGACTGGTTAGGCGGACCGGAGACCTGGCGCGGCAGGTCGAGGTCTTCCTCCTCCAGCGGCCCCCAGCCGCGCTCCAGAAACTCGTAGCGGCCGGTATAGAGATCGCGCCGCGCGGGCATGCACGGCGATGAGCCAGCCCAGCAGTTGTCGAAGGTGGTCCCGCGGGCAGCCAGCCGATCCATGTTAGGCGTGGGCACGGCCCACGGCGGCGCCTCCGCGCTCCAGCAGTCGTTCAGCGGCCGGCCGCCGGTATAAGCGCCGACATGGTCGCGACGCAGGGTGTCGCACAAGATGACAATGACGTTCATTTCCGTGTCCTCTCTTCGGGGGATGGCGCGCGGAAGGGGTAGGAGCCGCGACCGGCATGGAGCGCGCGACGCACCGGGATGGCCGCCGCCCTTCGCAAGATCAGGGAGTGCAGATTATTTCACCAGGAAGACGGGGTGAGCGTTGTCCGCCGAGAAACGAATCGCCCGGTTGTCGAAAGTGTACTTCAGCTTGACGCGAGCTGTCAAATGACAATCCCCGCGGGCGGGCGACCGGCGCGCCAGTTTGCCGCCGATGCAGCGTCGGGTACAATCAACCTGGTTCGATCGCGATCCGCAGGCCGACCCGGCTGCGCGCGGATGCGGAACCCACACGATCGCATTTATGGAGGCCCCCATGATCGACAACAGCGACATGCTGGTCTTCTGGGCGGTGGTGCTCGGCCGGCTGCTGATCCCCCTGCTGATCCCACGCTGGCCGCTGCCGACCATCCTGGCCGCGCTGGTGCTGGACGGCGTGGATCAGACCATCTTCCAGGTCTTCACCGACCTGCCGCTGGACGGCTATCAGGGCTACGACAAGGCGCTGGACGTCTACTATCTGACCATCGCCTACATCGCTGCCATGCGCAACTGGGCCAACCTGCCGGCTTTCCGGGTCAGCCGCTTCCTCAACTACTACCGGCTGGTAGGGGTGGCCGCCTTCGAGCTGAGCCACCTGCGCGTCCTGCTGCTGATCTTCCCCAACACCTTCGAGTATTTCTTCATCTTCTACGAGGCGGTGCGGGCGCGCTGGAACCCGCTGCGCATGGGCAAGCGCATGGTGGTCATCGCGGCCGCGGCGATCTGGATCGTGATCAAGCTGCCCCAGGAGTACTGGATCCACGTGGCCCAGTTGGACGCCACCGACTTCGTCAAGGAGCACATCTTCGGCGCGCCGCTGACGGCCAGCTGGGCCGCGGCGCTGGCCAACCGGCCCTGGGTGCTGCTGCTGGCAGCCGCGGGGCTGCTCGGGCTCCTCTTCCTGGCCCGCTGGTTGCTGGCCAGCCGGCTGCCCGCGGCCGACTGGCCGCTCAAGCTGGCGGCCGACCCGCTGCCCGAAGAGATCGACGAGCGCCACGAGCAGCTCGCCTACGCCGCGCAGACCCGCATCCTGCGCCCGGCCCTGCTGGAAAAGTTCGTCCTGGTCTCGCTGGTCAGCCTGATCTTCGCCAGCTTCCTGCCCACGGTGCGGGCCACTTCGGTGCAGCTTTACGCCGCGATCGCCCTGGTGATCGGCGTCAACGCGCTGCTCAGCCACTGGCTGGCGCTGCGCGGCCGCGGCTGGGAGTCCGTCGCGCGCGAGTTTGCGGTCATGGCGCTGGTCAACCTGGGCATCGTCTATCTGGCCGACCTGCTGCTGCGCCGCGGCGGGGCCGCGCTCAGCTTGCAGCTTCCCCTATTCTTCGTGCTGCTGCTGACGCTGATCGTGACCCTGTACGACCGCTACCGGGTGATCTACGACGTGCGCCGCGCGCAGGGGGGTGTAGTATAATGGGGCGCGTGAACGCAGCGCCACACTTCGGCGCATCCCTGGAATAAGGCCGTTTTGTCGGTTCGTTATCCATCGCATAGAGGCTTGCCATGGCTAAAAGCCCGAAGACCTGGAGCCAAATCAAAAAGCAGCGCCTTAAGGAGAACTTCGTCGGTCGCAAAGAGCAGTTGCGCATCTTCGAGGAGAACTTCCGCGGCGAGGAGCCAAACTGGATGGTGTTGTCGGTTACCGGGGAGGGAGGGGTCGGCAAGAGCACGCTGCTGAAGCGCTACACCGAGCTGGCGTCATCACCAGAGGTCTACGCCAACGTCGTTCTGTGCGATGATCGGCATTTATTCCCGGTTGAGGTCATGGGCGCCATCGCCGAACAGTTGGCTCAAGAGGGAATCGCCCACAGGGAGTTCAACGAACGATACAAGAAATACCGTGAAACACGCCAGCAGATCGAAAGCGACCCCGCGGCCCCGAGAGGGGTGGTCGACGTGGTGGCTCGGGGCGTCACTGACTTTGCGGTCAAGAGCCTTCGCCGGACGCCCGGCGTCGGAGTTCTCGCCGATTATGTCGACGAAAAAGCCGCGGGCGACGCCATGGTGGAGCTAACGCGCTATGCCATCACCCGGTGGGGAAACAAGGACGAGGTGCAATTGATTCAGGAGCCGGAAAAAACGTTGACCCCGCTCTTTGTCAGGCTGCTCAACGAAGCCGCCGAATCAAAACGCCTGATCATCATGCTCGACGTCTTCGAGCGCACCGCGGGCACGCTTTCCTCCTGGCTGTTGAACCTGTTCAACTGTGAATATGGCGACCTTGCCGCTTCGGTCTTCTTCATCGTCAGCGGCCGCGACCCCCTGGAGCAGCACTGGACCGAACTGGTCGGGATGATCGCGCACATCACCCTGGAACCTTTCACCGCCGATGAAACCGCTCAGTACCTGAGCAACCGTCAGATCACCGATGAGGCCCTTGTCCGGCAGATCCACCTGGACACGGGCGGCCTGCCGGTGCTGGTCGAGCTGCTGGCCGGCGCCAACCCGCAGCCCGGCCAACCGCTGCCCGACGTCAGCCATCAGGCTGTGCAACGCTTCTTGCAGTGGACGCCCGATGAACCGAAGCGGCGCGCGGCCCTGCTGGCCTCGGTCCCGCGCCAATTCAACCAGGAGATTCTGGCCGCGGCGCTGCAAGAGGACGCCGCAACCCTGTTCTACTGGATCGCGACCCAGAGCTACATTCGATCCGATACTCATCGCGGCTGGTTCTATCATGAGAAAGTGCGCGAGTTGATGTTGCGCCATCAGAATTCCGTCGCGCCTGGCGATCTTGCTGACGCGCATCGACGGCTGGCAACTCATTTCGCCGCCGGTCAGGCCGCGCTGTCCCTGCAAACCGACAAAGCCTACGAAAGCGAAACCTGGCGCGATCTGGAAGTGGAACGGGTATACCATAGCCTGAGCGCAGCCCAGGAATCGGGCTGGCCCGAACTCGTTCAGGCTTTTCTGCCCGCCTTTTGGTATCGCTGGCGTTTCGCCGGGAGCCTGATACGCGTGGCAGAGCAGGCCGCCGCTGAGCTGCGCTCGAACGCGCTGATGGAGCAGGTCGAATCGCTGGCGGACCTCCTAACAGCTTTCGAAAATGACGACCACAACGAAGTCGTGCGGCTTCTTGATTCGTTGCAAGGACATATCGGCGCATCGTCCCAGGCGGGCCTGGCCTACTGGATACGCCGCGGGGAAACCTACTGGCTGATGGACCA
>MWBF01000277.1 GCA_002068935.1 Chloroflexi bacterium ADurb.Bin325 | reverse complement strand
GCAGCCGCCTATCTGAAGGAGTATGCGCGGTTCTTTTTTCTGGCCGGCCGCGAGCTGCGCCGCCGCCATCGCCGCGCGCCGTATGCGCTGGTGCAGGTTCATAACCCGCCCGATGCGCTCATCTTTGCGACCCTGCCGCTCAAGCTGGCGCGCGTGCCGGTGCTGCTCGATCTCCGTGAGCTGATGCCCGAACTGTTCATGTCGCGCTTTGCGCTGGCGCGGGGCAGCATCGGCGTCCGGCTGCTGACCTGGCTGGAGCGGGCCGCGTGCGCATACGCCGACACGGTGTTCGTGCTGCACGACCGCCACCGCCGCATCATGGTCGATCGCGGCGTTCCGTCTCGCAAGCTCGTCCAGGTGATGAACTGCCCTGACGAGCGCATCTTCGACCCGGCGCGGGCCGGCGCCGGCCGCGCAGCGGACGGGCGCTTCGTCGTCATCCATCACGGCGGCATCATGCAGCGCTACGGCGTGGATCTGCTCGTCCGCGCGGTCGCGCAGGTGCGGCCCGAGATCCCGGGAGTGGCGCTGGAGCTGTACGGCGCGGGCGATTACCGGCCCGCGGTGGAGCGGCTGGCGGCCGAGTTGGGGCTGGCCGACGTGGTACATTTCCACGGCCAGCAGCCGATCGAGCAGCTTCCTGCGGCCATCCGCGCGGCGGACGTGGGGGTGGCGCCCATGCGCCAGGACGTGTTCACCGATTGCGGGCTGCCGACGAAGCTGCTGGAGTACGTGAGCCTGGGCGTCCCGGCCATCGCCTCCCGCACCGCGACGACCGCGGACTATTTCGACGAGAGCATGGTGCTGCTGTTCGAGCCGGGCAACGCGGCGGATCTCGCGGCGCAGTTGCTCGCGGTCTACCGCGACCCCGCGGCCGCGCAGGCGCGCGCGGCGCAGGCGCGGAGCTTTACCGCGCGCCACAACTGGCAGGGCGAGCGCGCGACCTATCTGCAAGCGGTCGAGGGCTGGCTCGCCGACGGCAGGCGCGGAGAGAGGAACTGATGATCCGAATCCATCCCACGGCCGACGTCTCGCCCCGGGCCGTCATCGGCGAGGGCACGTCCATCTGGCACCAGTGCCAGGTGCGCGAGGGCGCGCACATCGGCGAGCAGTGCATCCTGGGCAAGAACGTTTATGTCGATTTCGATGTGCAGATCGGCAGCCGTGTCAAGATCCAGAACAATTGCTCGGTATATCACGGCGCGACGCTGGAGGATGGGGTCTTTCTCGGCCCGCACGTCGTGCTGACCAACGACCTGTACCCCCGCGCCATCAACCCGGACGGCAGCCTGAAGGGCAACGACGACTGGGAGGTGGGGCCGGTGCGCATCTGCTACGGCGCGGCGGTCGGCGCGCGGTCAGTCATCCTGCCCGGCGTCACGGTGGGCCGATTTGCGCTGGTGGGCGCGGGCGCGGTCGTGACGCGCGATGTGCCGGATCACGGGATCGTGGTGGGCTGCCCGGCGCGGCTGATCGGGTATGCGTGCGCGTGCGGCCATCGCTTGCAGCCCGACGAAGCCGGGGTGCTGGCCTGCCCGCGCTGCGGGACGGCCTATCCCGGCCTGCCCCTTGAAGGCGAATAACCCTCGACCGGAGGTTGGGTGCATATGTTGAACGTAGGAGTGATCGGCGTCGGTTCGATGGGCCGGAACCACGCCCGTGTCTATGCTCAGATGCCGGGGGTCAACCTGGCTGCGCTGGCCGATACAGACCTGGAGACGGTTCAGTCCATCGCGCGCACCTACAAGTCCACCCCGTACACCGATTACAACGAGATGCTGGCGCGCGAGAAGCTCGACATCGTGTCCGTGGCCGTGCCCACGCGGCTGCACCGCGAGGCCGCGCTGGCCGCGATCCGCGCGGGCGCGCACACATTGGTCGAGAAGCCGCTGGCGTTCGGCGTGGCGGAGTGCCAGGCGATGATCGACGCGGCGAAGGCCGCGGGCGTGCGGCTGGGCGTCGGCCACATCGAGCGCTTCAACCCGGCGATCCTGGAGCTCAAGCGGCGGCTGGAGGCCGGCGAGCTGGGCCGGGTGTTCCAGATCCGCTCGCGGCGCGTCGGCCCCTTCCCCAGCCGCATCGCGGACGTCGGCGTCGTGTTCGACCTGGCGACCCACGAGCTCAACATCATGGAGTATCTGATCGGCTCGCCCATCCAGAACCTCTACGCCGAGACCGAACAGGAGATCCACGCCAGCCACGAGGATCTGCTCTCCGGCCTGCTGAAGTTCGCCAACGGCGCGGTGGGCGTGCTGGACATCAACTGGCTGACCCCCACGAAGATTCGCGAGCTCTCGATGCTGGGCGAGCGGGGCATGTTCCATGTCAACTATCTCACCCAGGAGCTCTATTTCTACGAGAACAACTATGCCAACGGCTGGGAGGGGATGGTCGCGCTGATGGGCGTCAGCGAGGGCCGCATCACGAAGTACGAGATCCGCAAGCGGGAGCCGCTGGTGGAGGAGCTGGAGGACTTCGTCGCCTCCGCCGTCAACGGCCACGAATCGCTCATCAGCGGCGAGGAGGGCATGCGCGCGGTCTATCTGGCGGAGAAGATGGTGCTCTCCGGCAAGCTGCACAGCATCCTGACGGTCAACGGCGTGCCCGTCGCGTGAGGCGGGCGAGGAGAGGCCATCAGCGGGCCCCACATTTCAAAAAAATCATAATCGACCTATGGGGTTTTCATCCAAAGTTCACGTGGGTGGCTTAGAAAATGTGGGCCCCTGGCATCATCTCCCCTGGGCAGCCGGCGGCAGGCATTTTCGCCTGTGCAGCGTTGGGCAATTCGCGGCCCAGGCATCTCATCTTACCTAGGAACAGGAGCAAAAGAAGTGTCCAAACGCAATCTCTCGTCTTCGGGCAGATGGTTGACCGTCTTCGTGCTGCTGGCGACGCTGTTGTCGAGCGTAGCGCCGGGCGTCAGCGCGGAGGGGGTGGGCCAGAGCGGCAGCCCGGATGCTGGGGTGGCGCCTGATCGTATCATCCGCACTACCGGCGCACTGCCCGGCATCTACCACATCGACTACCTCAACGACTTTTACAAGCTCGACGCCGACACCCTGCCGATCGACGGCTCCATCGGGTTCTGGGTCTGGAGCACGCTGAACCCGGCGTCTGGCGTCTACAACTGGGCCGCGCTGGACACCTGGATCAAGAGCCGCGTCGACCGCAGCCCCACCACCCCGACGGGCGTGGGCATCATGATCTCGACCTACGACACCACGACCGCGAACGACATCCGCTCGACGCCGAACTGGGTCATCAAGATCCCGGACGCCGTCGTCCCGGCCACGACGCAGAGCGGGATCCCGCATTACATCGACTACTTCCGCCGCACGGCCCGCAAGAATCTGAACGGCGAGTTCGAGAGCGGGCTGTCGCTGTGGACCGTCAGCAACCCGGCGGCCATCGCGGTCGACACTGCGCCGCCGGTCGATAGCACCTATATTCCCGGCGACACCCTGCCGGGCCGGGGCGCCAACGGCAACGCGCTGCAACTCGGCGGCATGAACGATCTCAACGCCACCGCGGTGCACGACAGGGAGACTGTGCCGGCGATGCCGCCCAGTCTGGCCGGCCAGCAGAACGTCTACATCAGCCTGCGGGTGAACATCCAGACCACCGACCCGAACCCGAACGATCACCTGTACGTCGAGTTATGGGATTCCGCCGACAATAAGTTGGGCGGCACGCAGCTCGACATCAACAATCTGAGCCACGCCGGGCATCCCGCCGACTACTGGAAGGGCTACACCTTCGATGTCACCCCCTTCGGCACCGAGAAGGATGTCAAGGTGGCCCTCCGGGTCGTGACCGACAGCGCCAACCCGACCACCTTCCGGGTCGATAACGTGCAGCTGCGCGTGCGCCATCTCATCCCGAAGTACTGGGGCGATGCGCACAAGAACGCGTACAAGACGTTCATCAACGCGCTGGGCGCGCGCTATCGGGATACGCCCCCCGGCCCGCCCCTGAACGGCGACCCGAAATACCGGCTGAACTTCATCGCGATGGGCACGGGCGCATACGGCGAGAGCCAGCCCACCCAGGATGCGCTGGATTGGGAGTACAAATCGACCTTCGACCACGTCATGCAGAACGCCGGCATGAACACCACCGGCAAATGGCGCGATTACGTCAACGAGATCAGCGCGGCCTATGCGACCGCGTTCGGCACGGGCGACCCGGCCGGCCCGGATCGGCACCTGTTCTTGCAGTATGCGCCGAGCTTCATGAGCGGCGAGGAGCGCGGCTACACGACCGACTACGCCGCGGGCATCGGCGTCGGCCTCTCGCACAACCGCCTGGCCCCCGAGTTCACGGGCCTCTATACCAACGACCGTTCCGGCTTCTACGACCCGATCCGCCTGCACTGGAACACGGTGCCGATCGCGTTCGAAGCCTATAACGACGACCTGCGCTGCAACACGGTGCTCAGCTACTGGGCCGTCCTCAGCGCGACGGAGAAGCACGCCGACTACATCCGCACCGACCCCGACCTGCTGCGAAATTCGAGCACCGGCCTGCCGACGATCCACGCGCCCATCTTCGACTGGGCGCGGCAATACCTGGGCAAGACCGCGCAGAATACCCCGCGGGTCTGGACGGTCCTGCGCGAGCACCGCAATCCAGCCATGTTGACGTGCGGGACGGTTTATTACAACACGACCGCCACCGCGGCGCGCTATCCGCAGTACGGCAACTTCAACTACTGGCTCTACCAGGTGGACGCCATCACGGGCGGCAAGACCGTGGCCGAGACCAACGACAAGGGCGCTGACCGCCGCTATGCCAAGAACCCCGTCAACGGCGCGGTCTATACCGAGGCGGGCCTGGGCTTCTGCGGCG
>MWBF01000276.1 GCA_002068935.1 Chloroflexi bacterium ADurb.Bin325 | reverse complement strand
GACCAGCTCAACCGCCGCTGGGCCGAGAACTACCCCGCCGGGCAGGAGCCGGGCGCCATTGCCCCCCGGCTGACCGGCGAGTCGGTGCGCTACGCCATCAGCCCCATCGTCATCGCGGCCTGGGAGGATGTCGCGCGCGCGCTCGGCTGGCCGGAGCGCGCGGTCGGCTGGCAGACGTTGCAGACGCGCGCGCAGCAGGACCCGAACTTCCGCTGGAGCCACCCCAGCACGGCCTACGCCAGCGGGCTGCTGGCGACGCTGGCCGAGTTCTATGCGGGCGCGGGCGTGCAGCGCGGGCTGACCAACGAGATGGTGCAGGCCCAGCAGACCATCGACTTCGTGACCGCGGTCGAGCAGACGGTCAAGTTCTACGGCGAGGCCGAGCTGGCCGTCATCGACCGGGCCATGCGCGGGGGGCCGCAGACGCTGGACGCCTTTGTGGTGTCCGAGCAGCTCGTCGCCGCCTTCAACATGGGCGTATTCGGCCAGCCGCCGGCCCGGCTGGTGGCGATCTACCCCGCCGAAGGGACGCTGTGGGCCGACCACCCGCTCGCGCTGATCGAGACCGCGGGCCTGACGGCCAACCAGCGGCGCACCTTCCAGGCCTTCCGCGAGTTCCTGACGCAGCCGAAGAGCCAGGCCGCGGTGCTGGCCGCGGGCTATCGGCCCGCGGATCTGAGCATCCCGCTGGACGGCGCGGACTCGCCGCTCACCGCGGCGAACGGGATCGACCCGCGCCAGCCGGAGACGACGCTGCAACTGCCGGCGCCGGATGTCGTCCAGGTGGTGCAGAATGTCTGGGCGCTGACCAAGCGCAAGACCAACGTCATCCTCGTCGTGGACACCTCCGGCTCGATGGAGGGCAGGAAGCTGGCGAACGCGCAGGAGGCCCTGCGCACCTTCCTCCTGCAGATCCCGACCGGACAGGAGCGCGTCGGCCTGGTCGAGTTCAACAACAGCGTCGCCAACATCGTCGAGCTGGACCTGCTCGACAACAACCGGGCCGTGCTCAATGCCACCGTGGATCGCCTGGAGGCGAACGGCAACACGGCGCTGCTGGATGCGGTGCGCACCGCCTACGTGCGCTTGCAGCGACAGGCCGACCCGGAGCGCATCAACGCGATCGTGGCGATGACCGACGGCCGCGAGAACGCCTCCAGCGTGCGTCTGCGCGATCTGGTCGCGGAGATCCGGCAGGGCAATGAGACGCTGCCCATCTACATCTTCTGCATCGCCTATGGCCGCGATGCGGACTACGAGATCCTCAACGCGCTGGCCGAGGCGAGCGGCGGCCAGGTGCGCGAGGGCAGCCCTGAGACGATCCGCGAGCTGTACAAGATCCTGTCGAGCTATTTCTGATGCCTGAGCCAACCATCCGCGATCGCATCGAACAGCAGGTCGGCAAGGCGCTGCTCAAGAACGCCTTCTTCAACCTGCCGAGCGCGCTGATGATCGGCGCGACCATCCTTGCGACCGCGATCATGCCGGATCTGGTGCCGGTGATCCCCTGGTTCGCCTGGCCGATCTTCGGTTTTGCGGGCGAGGCCGCGATCGTCGTCGCCAGCCTGACGGACAAGGCAGGCCAGGAGAAGCTGATCGAGTCGCTGTTCCGCGAGAAGTACAGCCTGGAAGGGATCCGCGACCGCAAGCTCAGGGAGAAGCTGAAGGAGGCGGACGAGTATCGCCAGCGCATCCAGAGCGTCGTGGAGCGCCAGCGCAGCGGCGTGCTGCGCGACCGGCTCAAGGTCACGACCGGGCAGGTGTACGACTGGATCGCCAACATGGTAGCGCTGGCCCGCCGCATCGACGAGTACCGCTCCGACCAGATCATCCGCCGCGACCTGAGGGATGTCCCCAGGGGGATCGAGCAGCTGAAGCAGCGGCTGGCGCTGGAGACCGACCCGCGCGTGCGCCAGCAGATGACGACCACGCTGGCCTCCAACCAGCAGCAGCTCGCCGCGCTGCGCGAGCTGTCCGGCCGCATGGAGCGCGCCGACCTTCAGCTCGATCACTCGCTCGCCGCGCTGGGCACGGTCTATTCGCAGATGCTGCTGATCGGCAGCAAGGACGTGGACTCGGATCGGGCCGAGCGGCTGGGCGACGACATCCGCGGGGAGGTCATGGCCCTGCAAGATCTGGTCGACTCGCTGAACGAGATCTACGACGGCGGCCTGCCGTCGTTCGAGGCCGCGAGGCCTGCCGCGGCGGCCGGGGACGCCGCGACGGACGAGGCGCAGCGGGCGCGGCGCGCCCAGTCCGCGCGCAGATAGGGAGACGTTATGAGACGGGTTTCTGTTTTGCTCGTCCTGTTGCTCATTGCCGCGGGGCTGGCCGCCGGCTGCACGGCCGGCGGGGCCGCCGCGCCCACGAAGGGCGAGGTGACGGTCTATGTCGCCGGCCCGCTGTCGGGCTTCCAGGCCAACACCGGCCAGACGGTCGCGGGCGGCGTCCGCCTGATGGCCGAGCAGCTCAACCGCTCGGGCGGGCTGCTGGGGTACAAGGTCAAGGTGGTGGCGCTGGACGATGAGGCCGACTCCGACGTGGCGGTCGCGGTCGCCGAGGAGATCAAGGCCGCGGTGGCGCGCGGGGAGCGGGTCATCGGCGTCATCGGACACCCGAACTCCGGCCAGACGGCCGCGGCGATGGAGGTCTACAAGGATCTCGACCTGACGGTCATCACGCCGACCGCCTCGGAGGTCGCGCTCACCCAGCACGGCTATCGGAACTTCTTCCGCGTCAATGCGGCCAACGACCTGCAGGCGACCACGGATGCGGAATACATGATCAAGACGCTCGGCGCGCGGCAGGTCGCGGTGCTCTACAACGACGACCCCTACGGCATCGATCTGGGCCGTCACGTGGCCGACGAGATCGTCCGCCTGGGCGGGACGGTCCCGCTGTCGGTGCAGGTCCAGGTCGAGCAGAACCGCTTCACCGACGAGGTGGGCCGCATCAAGGCCGCGGGGGTGGATGCGATCTACTACGCCGGCTACGAGGTCGAGTGCCCCTATCTGCGTGCGGATCTGCGCGACGCGGGGCTGGACGGGCTGACCTTCATGGCGTCGGACGGCTGCTTCCTGGCCGCGACGATCGATAACGCGGACGGCGCTGCGGAGGGCATGTACGTCTCCGGCTTTGCGCCCAGCCCGAAGACCGCGGTCGATGCGGCGTGGGTGCAGGCGTATCAGGCCGTCGAGTATCGCAACCCCGATACCTACTCGGTCAACGGCTACAGCGCGATGCAGGTGCTGGCCGAGGGCATCAAGCGGGCCAATGCGCTGACCGGCCGGCAGGTGGCGGATGCGATCCGCAAGCTCGACATCAAGACCCCGCTCGGCGAGGTGCAGTTCCAGGACAACGGCGACCTGCGCGGCGCGCAGATCTACATCTTCCAGGTCAAGGACGGCCAGTTCGTGCAGGTCGCGCCGTGATGCACGAGGACGACGCCGTTCACAGTGCGCTCGAGCGCCCCGTTGCGGGCGCTGAAGCGTCTATCACAAATTCAGACAGGAGGGAGCGTATGACCCGCCGTTCGGATGGCACGAACCTGGTCGCGATCTATCATTTTATCAGCGGCGTGTTGAGCCTGTTGGGCCTCTGCCTCTTCATGACCATCCCCATGATGCTGGTATTCGTGCCCGTCGCCGGAGACGGAGACAGTTGGATCGCCATCGGCCTGCTGACGATCATGTGTCTGGTCGGCGGCAGCGTCCTCCTGCTGATCACCGTCGCCAACCTCGTCGTCGGCTGGGGCCTGTGGCATCTGCGTGAGTGGGCCCGGATCGGCGCGATCGCGCTGGCCGTTGTGCGGCTGTTCAACATGCCGCTGGGCACCCTTATCGGCGGGCTGATCATCTGGCATCTGCTCAGGCAGGAGACGAAGGCGGAGTTCGCGGTCGGGGTCGGCTAGGCCCCGTCACCTGTAACACGAATCACATCCCTGACAGCCCCTTCCGGCTATGATGCACGGAAGGGGTTGTCGTGCGTTCGGCCCCTTGTTTTATGCGGAGAAGGAACAGCCATGTCAGAGCCATCGTTCACCATTTTGACCATCTTTGCCCACCCTGACGACGAGATCGGCGTCGGCTCGACGCTCGGCTATTACAGCGATGCCGGGGTGCACACGATCCTGGTGTGCGCATCGCGCGGGGAGGTCGCCACGATCTTCTGCGACGACTGCGCGACCCGCGAGAACCTGGCGGAGGTGCGCACCCGCGAGCTGGAATGCGCGTGCGCGCATATCGGCATCCAGGAACTGCGCTGGCTGGACTGGCCGGACGGCGGGATCAAGAATCTGCCGCGCGAGGAGGCGGTCGGGCAGGTTGTGGCGCTCATCCGCGAGCTGCGACCGCAGATTGTCATAACGCATCCGAAGCACGGCCTGTACCCGCACCCCGACCACCTGGCCATATGGGAGATCGTGCGCGAGGCGTTCGACGCCAGCGCGGACGCGACGCGTTACCCGGAGGCGGGCGCGGCGTGGCAGGCGGCCCGGCTCTACACGCGCGCCATCCCGCAGAGCATCTTCGAGCGCGCGCCCGGCCTGGCCGACTTCCGCGTGGAGCTGAACGGCGAGCTGCTGCCCTTCTACGGCACGCCCGATGCGGAGATCGCGGTGACGATGCAGGTGGGCGCATGGGTGCCCCGGCGCATGGCGGCCTGGGACTGCCACCGCTCGCAGCACAACCCGAACGGCTTCTCGCAGACCATGCCCGACGGCGTGCGCGAGGACATGGCAGCCAACGAGCACTTCCTGCTGGCGGCCGCGCACGTGCCGCTGCCCGAGGGGGTGCACGATGACCTGCTGGCCGGGCTGACGCCGGCCGAGCCGCCCGCCGATGGTTCGGCGGGGG
>MWBF01000275.1 GCA_002068935.1 Chloroflexi bacterium ADurb.Bin325 | reverse complement strand
AAAGCTGGCGGATCTCCACGTGGCCCGCCAGCCCCGGCGCGTTGAGCAGTTGCCGCCAACCCGCGCCGAAATCCAGCACGATGGTCTTGAGCCGCCAGTGCAGCGTCGTCTCGTGGGCCAGGCGCAGCGCGGCCACGCTCTTGCCGTAGCCGGTGTCGCCGCAGAACGCGGTGTGGAAATGCGCGTCGCGACTCAGGCGTAGCGGCGCTAGCGTCAGATCACCGGTCTCGGGGCTGACCTGGTGGCCCAGCACGACCTCGCCGGGCAGCTCCGGGTAGAACGCCAGCGGCGGCAGCTTCTCCTGGATGGTGACCGCGGTGCCCTCTTCGAACAGGTTGGGGCAGGTCAGCGCGGCCAGCATGGCCGGGGTCAACAGCGTGCCCCACTTCGACCACAGCAGGTTGATGCGGAACGGGTCGCCGTCGGGCGCCAGCGAGGGCCGAAAGGCCAGCGCATGGTCCCGCAGCACGGACGCGCCGGGCACCGTCAGGATCGGAGTCGGCACGCCCGGCCCGTGAAACGCCTGCGGCACCAGCGCCTGTGCGGCTCGTTCGCCGCCGTCAGTGGCCAGGAGGAGGGCCGTGGTCATGAAGCCACCCTCGTGACTGGCAGTGTTGAGCAGTGATTCCAGGCCGCGCGCCACCTCGGTCAGGCGGATCGCGACGTCGTCCTCGGTCTGCCAGTTGCGGTTGAGGGAGACGCCCGGCACGATACCCGCGGACATGCCGCCGGAAAAGGCGCGCCCCGCGCCCATGGAGATCGCCTGCGCCTCGGAAACGCCCGTGCCGTAGGAACGGCCCGCGCTGACCCCCCGACCCACCGACTTCCCCTCCGACCACCCCTCGGATACGCTCTCCCCCCACGACTCCGAATCGGCCACGCCGGCGCTCACACTGCGCGAGCGCGAGAAGGTGTCCGACACGGCCCGGCCGCCGCTGACGCTGTCCGCGCTGCCCCGGCTGTCCGCCCAGCCGCGCGTATCCGCCGAACCCCGGGTGTCCGCCCAACCCACGGTGTCCGCCGTGCCCCGGGTGTCGGCCCAACCCACGGTAGCCGATGTGCCGTGCGACGACGAGGCGGTGACGCCGCTCGACCCGCCCTGGCTCGCGCTGTGGCTGGTCCCCCCGCTCACGCCGGAGCTGGTCGAATCCGCCGAACCCGAGCTGACGGCGTTGGTAGAACCGGCGCTCATGCTCATCCCGCTGGAGTGCGAGACGCTGTCGGCCGTGCCCGCGCTCTGCGAGGTCCCGCTGGTCGATGATTCGGCATGGCTGAACCCCGTCGAGGCCGACTCGCCGGCGCTCCAACCGTGGTTGTAGTTGGCGCTGCCGCTGACCACGCCGGGGATCCCCGCGCTGACGCTGCCGCCCACCGTATCGCTCTGCGATGTGCTGGTCGAGCTGGACTGGTTGCTGGTGTCGGACACGCCCTGGCTCTGCGAGCTGCCCGTCGCGCTGCTGTCGGTGTGGCCGGCCGAGACGCCGGTGTTCAGCGCGACGCCGCTGCTGATCGCATGCGACTGGCCGGCGGAGTCGGTGTGGCTGGCGCCGCTCGACCAGCCGCTGCTGGCGCCGTCCGAGACGCCCCAGCTCGTGCCTTCCGAATACGCTACGCCGGCGCTGCTGCTCACGGTGTGCGCGCCCGAATCGGTGTGGCTGCTGCTCTCGGTATGCGAGCCGGAATCGGTGTGGCTGACGCTGTCGGTATGCGCGCCGGAGTCGGTATGGCCCACGCTGTCGGTGTGCCCCCACCCCGTGCTCGCGGTGACGCCGTGGGAGACGCCCGTGGTGTCGGTGACGGATGCGCTCTCGGTGTGGCTCGTGCCGTGGCTCTGGCTCTGGCCGACCGAATGGCCCCAGGACTGCGATTCGCTCTGGCTCCACCCCTCGTTGACCGTCTGGGCCTGGCTGTGACCCGTGCTCTGGCTGTGGCCCAGGTTCTGAGCGTAGGCGTTGGACAACGCGGCCGCCAGCGGCACGGCCATGGAGAAGCCCGCGCCGATGCTGCCGCGCTGCCGCGAGGCGACCTGGCTGGCGATCTGCGCCATGCGCACCATGGCCGCAGTCAACGCCGGCCGCGCCACGTGCGCCGCGGTGACCAGGAAGACGAAATCCTCGCTCAGTCGCGCCAGCCCGCGCAGCAGGTTCTCCCCCTGCTGACTCAGTAGCTCGTCGTCGGCCACCCCCATCGCGCCGTCGCGGCCCAACCCCTTCTTGGCCAGGCGCGGGTCCGGGTGGCCCAGTACGGCCAGCAGCCGCGGCAGCCGGCGCAGCCGGTCGGTGAGCAACGCCAGGCGCGCCAGGTCAGGAAACGCCGTGCGCGACTGCGGGTAGTTGGCCAGGGTGGCCTCCACCGCGGCCAAGCGGCGCAGCGCCTCCCGGGCCGCATTCTCCTCATTGGCCGCCTCGGCCGCGGCGCCGTAGAACTGCACCACGCCCAGCCGTTCAGGCTGGAAGATGCCGAAGACGGTGTAACAAAAATCGGCGCTGGCGTTATACAACCCGCGCAGCGCGGCCCACTGCTTGCCCAGCACATCCGGGTCATCGCGCATCTCGATGGGCAGATAGATCAGCTCGCGCAACGCGACGGCGCGGTAGAAGGAGCGGCCCGCAGGTTCTTGCAACCTGAACCACTGGTATTGCACCCGACCTTCTGCTACGTGCAAGCCGTTGTCGAGGATCGCGAATTCCATCTCGGTCACCGTTTCCAAAATCGCTGCAAGAAATAGCGCGTCAGAAAAGGCGTTGATTAATGACCGGCTCAGCCGGACGGGGCGGGTTCCGCGTCGTTGGTGGCCGTTTCGAGCGGACCGTGCTGGCTGCGCCAGCGCAGCGTCCACAGACCCGGCGCGCTGCCATCCGCCAGTTCGGTCAGGCTGGTTGCGCAGCCGACCGGGACACCCGTGCGCTGCGCCTCTTGCGCCAGACGTTCGGCTAGGGCCGGCGTGTCTGCGCAGAGCGCCACGAACCCTTGCAGGCGGTGCTGGCTGCGCCACTTGTCCGCGCGACGCCACGCTTCGCCGCCCCGGCGTTGCACCTCCACGTAAATGGGTGAGCCATCGCGCGTGAGCCGAACGTCCGGCTCAGCCTTGCTCGCTTGGAGGACAACCGGGCAAGGTTGGGTAGCATAACCGTGGCGACGGGCGTGGTACAAGAAGGCGCAGATCGCCGCGGTATGGCGCAGTTGATCTGCGCCGCCGCCCCGGTGGCGCGCCTCGATCTGCTCCCATTCGGAATCCACTGCGGTCAAGCCGACCTCAGCCAGCACAGCCCGACCTCGTTCGGTCAGGCGCACCAGGGCCAACCGACGCTGACCGGCGCGTACCAGGGCGCATTCCCACAGGCCGGCGCGCTCCAACTGGCGCCATGCCAGCTTGAAAGAGCCTGAACGCCGGTGCAGGCCCTTGCCGTGGTTGACGGCTTCGGCCAGCGCGGCGCGCATGGACCAACCACTCAGGGCCAGGGCGGCCAGGAATTCGTATTCCAACCGGTTGAGCGGCGCGCGCTTGGGCGCGGTATGCCGGTAGCGCTTCACCGGCGTCAGCACGTCCGCCAGCGCCGCTGGCACGCCGGTAGGGTCTGCGCCGTCGGTCGGTAGCCAGTTGAGCCGTTCGGCGAGTTCGGCGCTATAGTCTTGTACCACGTTCAAACCTCCCCAGTGCAGGTTGCCCGGCCTGGCGCCCGCAGGAGTTGCCTACTTGGCCAGGCGAACCAATTTGCCCACTTGGGCTGGCGGCCGGATGTTGTCCGGCTAGTGCGGCGACCCACTTGTTGCCCGTCTAGTGAACAGCCCACTTTCTTGTCCTATTCGCCTGCACCCTTCGCCCCGCCTGGGCTCTCTGTGCCATCCGCCCCTCGTCGGCGGGCGGGGCTACGTGCTTACCAGTCGGCCGGGTCGACTCAGCCGACCAGGGCTCGTTTAGTTTCACCAGGGCCAATAGGCCAGCGGCGCAACCGGGGCCAACGCGGCCACCGGCCCCGAAACCCACCGAAAAGCGCCCTTGCGGGAGACACGGTGACACGGGGACACGGGGATAGGGAGACACGGGGATAGGGTGACACGGTGACACGGGGACACGGAGATCTTCTCCCCATCTCCGCGTCCCCGCGTCTCCCCCTCACCCCATCTCCGCGTCTCCGCGTCCCCGCGTCCCCCCCTCTCCCCATCTCCCCCTCACCGGCTCTGCCCCCGCGTGCGCACCGCGGTGATCACCTGCTCCGGCGTGGCCGGCAGGGGCGGGTGGATCAAGACGCCCTGGGCCAGCAGCGAAAGATAGCCCAGCGGCAGGATCAGCCACAGCCCCCAGGTCGCCAGGGTGTTGATGAAGGCCCGGCCCTGCGCCAGCGCCAGGGCCGCCTCCCCCCGGCCGCCGATGGCCTCGGCCCAGGCCGTGGCGTCCAACGCGTTCAGGTAGCGCCCGTAACCCAGATACGCCAGGCTGGCCAGCGCGTAGAGCGCCAGCCCGCCCACGACCCGCCAACGCAGCGCGGTCGGGTTGAAGCGGTCGAACTTCACCGCGGCCGTGCCGGCCACCGTCATGACGGCCAGCAGCACCGGCATCGGCGCCGGCGCGAGGAACGCCGCCAGGATCACCGCGCAACCGATGCCCAGCAGCCACGGCCGTTGCCCCGAAAGCTGATCCTGCACCGCATGGGCCGAACGCCGGCCGGGCGGCGTCCAAAACAGCAGGGCCGTGTACGCGCCGGCCGTCGCCAGGGCTGCCAGGTGCGCCCAGGCGGTGTACACCAGCGCCAGCAGCCCGTTGAGCTCCCAGATGAGCGCCGTCCGCAGCGCATCCCTCAACGCGATGATGATGTCGTTCATGGGCTCCTCTGACAGCGTAAGTCACAGGTCGCA
>MWBF01000274.1 GCA_002068935.1 Chloroflexi bacterium ADurb.Bin325 | reverse complement strand
GCCCGCCGCGACGGTGGAGTGGCGCGGCGACGCCATCCCTTTCGGGCCGGATCTGCTCTTCGTCGCGGACAATCTTGCCGGCCTGGCCATCGGCGTCGAGATCTGCGAGGATCTGTGGGCCGTCAATCCGCCGAGCGGCGACATGGCGCTGGCCGGCGCAACGCTGCTGCTCAACCCGTCCGCCAGCAACGAGCTGCTCGGCAAGGCGGATTACCGGCGCGCGCTCGTGGCGCAGCAGTCCGCCCGCTGTCTGGCCGCGTATCTGTATGCGGGGGCCGGGGCCGGGGAGTCCACGACCGACACGGTCTGGGCCGGCCACTCGCTCATCGCGGAGAACGGCCTGGTCATGGCCGAGACCGAGCGCTTCAGCTTCGAGACGGTCATGGCCGTCGCGGACATCGACATCCAGCGCCTCATCGCGGAGCGGAGCCGGAACAACACCTTCGCCGCGCAGCCCGCCGGCCGGCCCTTCCGCGACGTGCGCTTTATGCTGCCCGGCGAATGGGCCAGCCGGAAGGCCCCGGCGGAGTTCATCCGCCCGCAGCTCGTCCGCACGCCCTTCGTCCCCGCGGACCCGGCCGCGCGCGCCGCGCACTGCGAGGAGGTCTTCAACATCCAGTCGGTCGGGCTGGCGAAGCGGCTGCGCCACACGGGCAGCCGGAAGGCCGTCATCGGGCTGTCGGGCGGGCTGGACTCGACGCTGGCCTTCCTGGTCACGGCGCGCGCGTTCGATCGGCTCGGCCTGCCGCGGCCGGGCATCGTCGCCATCACCATGCCCGGCTTCGGCACGACGGCCCGCACGCGCGACAACGCGGAGAAGCTGGCCGCGGCGCTCGGCGTGACCTTCCGCGTGATCCCGATCGGCGACGCCGTGCGGCAGCACTTCGCGGACATCGGCCACGACGAGGCGGTCCATGACGTGACGTTCGAGAACGCGCAGGCGCGCGAGCGCACGCAGATCGCGATGGATGTGGCAAACCAGGAGGGCGGGCTTGTGGTCGGCACCGGCGACCTGTCCGAGCTGGCGCTCGGCTGGGCCACCTACAACGGCGACCACATGTCGATGTACCATGTCAACGCGGGCGTGCCCAAGACGCTGGTGCGCCACCTGGTCGGCTGGGCCGCGGACGCGGAGTTTGCGGGGGAGGCGTCAGCCGTGCTGCGCGATATCCTCGCGACGCCCATCAGCCCGGAGCTGCTGCCGCTGGGCAAGGACGGCGCGCTGGCGCAGAAGACCGAGGACGCCATCGGCCCCTACGAGCTGCACGACTTCTTTCTCTATCAGACGGTGCGCTGCCTCGCACCGCCCCACAAGACCCTGGCGTTGGCAGCCCAGGCGTTTGCGGGACAGTACGAGGCAGCCGTCATCCTGAAGTGGCTGGCGGTGTTCTACCGTCGCTTCTTCAGCCAGCAGTTCAAGCGCTCCGCCATGCCGGACGGCCCCAAGGTCGGGTCGGTGGCGCTCTCCCCGCGGGGCGACTGGCGGATGCCGTCGGACGCCAGCGCCAGCGTCTGGCTGGCCGAGATCGAGCGGCTGAAGGAGCTGCTGGAGCCTCCGGCTACCGGCCCAGCCGCAGCGTCTTGACCTCGAACGGGCGGAAGTCCAGGGCGAGCCGGCCGTCCTCGAACGCCAGGTCGGCCTGGTGCTCCTCCAGCATGTTCGTCTGGCTGGCGCGGGCGAAGGGCAGCGTCGTGGCCAGCGTGCAGCGGGTCGCGGTGCGCTTGGCCTCGTACAGCCGCAGCACCACGTCGCCGGAGCCATCCTCCGCCGGCTTGACGGTGTCCAGGAAGATGTTGGCCGCATCCAGCGTGAACAGCGAGCGCACGGCCTCGGCGGCCGCGCCCGCGGCGACCGTCGCCGGCGTGTTCAGGTCGGCGGCCTCGCGGATGACCTCGCTCTCGTAGAAGCTGCCGTTCCACACGTACAGCGAGTAGGTGAACTCCTGCATGCCCTCGTCCGCATGTGGATCCGGCGCCATCGCGGACTTGAGCAGGGTCAGCCGGATGGCGTTCCCCAGCACGTCCACGCCGTATTTGCTGTCGTTGAGCACCGCGGCCCCGCGGCCCTCCTCGGCCAGCGCGGTCCAGCGCTGCTGCGGCACCTCGAAGCGATCCGCGTCGTAATGGCGCGAGCGGTGGTTGGGCCGGCGCACATGGGCGTACTGGATCTCGTGGATCGCCTCGTCCGCGTGGATCGTCACCGGGAACGCGACCTTGAGCAGCTTGTGCTTCTCCTGCCACTCCACCGAGGTGACGAAGTCGAGGCGGCGGCTGCCGCGGCGCAGGCGGATCTCCTGGACGACGGGCGAGTTGTGCAGCGTGCGCGTCACGCGCAGCGCGGCCAGCAGGGGGCCTTCCGCCGCGACCGCGAGCGTGGCCTCCCGGCTCAGCTCGACGGGCTGATCGACATAATTGCTGTCGATGTCCCACGCGTCCCACATGCGCGGCACGTCCTTGTACATCAGGAAGGCGTTGCCCGGCGCGGCCATCCACTCGCGCGCCTCGGCCTTGTCCCACAGGCTGACCAGCTCGCCCGCGGCGTCGAAGGTCGCGCGGATGAGCTCGTTCTCCAGCACCGCGCCGTCCCCGGTCAGCGCGGCGCGCAGCGCGCCGTCTGTCGCGGGGGCTGCGTCGCCCGCGGCCACGTTGATCGTCGTCCAGCCGCACGCGGGCGTCGTCACCTCGACCAGGGTCCTGCCGTCGCGCGACTGCACGGGCAGCGCCGCGCCCTGCGCGTCGGTGGCCCGCCCCCCGCTCACCGGCAGCTCGGCCAGCACCGTGCGCGGGAAGGAGAGCGAGTTGAAGACGGTGAGCGCGCCGTCGCCGGAGGCCAGCTGCGACGTGGCCGCGGCCGTGATCTCCTGTCCGGTCGCGACGACCTCGGCCAGGTCGCGCTCCGCCTCGTCGTAGACGCGGGCGATGGAGGAGCCGGGCAGGATGTCGTGGAACTGGTTGAGCAGGACCAGCTTCCATGCGTGATCCAGCTCGGGCAGGGGGATCGTGTAGCCCTTGAGCGCGTGCGCGGCGACGCTCCATAGCTCCGCGTCGCGCAGCGCCAGCTCCGCGCGGCGGTTGAGCCGTTTCGTCTGCGCCTGCGAGGTGAACGTCCCGCGGTGGGCCTGGAAGTAGAGCTCGCCCACGTAGCGCGCCTTCGGCTCCCCGCGGCGCTCCATGTCCTCGAAGAAGGCGAGCGGCGATGCGATGATCGTGCGCGGGACGCCCTGCAGGTCGCGCGACCGGCGCAGATACTCCAACTGCTCGCGCGTCACGCCGCCGCCGCCGTCGCCGTAGCCGAACGGCAGCATTAACGTGGCCGTATCCGCCTTCTGCCGGCGGTCGCGCCAGGTCTCGATGAGCGTCTTGGGCGAGGTCTCGTAGGAGTAGCCGTGGAAGATGTGCGCCCAGACCTCGGTGCCGTCCACGCCCTCCCAGACGAACTGGTTGTAGGGGAAGGGGTCGGCCGCGTTGTACTCCCACATGATCTTCTGCGTGCCGAAGTACTTCAGCCCGCAGCCCCGCATGATCTGGGGCAGCGCCGCGGAATAGCCGAACACGTCCGGCTCCCAGAATATCTGGCAGTCGACGCCGAACTCGTCCTTGAAGAAGCGCTTGCCGTGGATGAACTGGCGGATAAGGCTCTCGCCGGAAGGAACGTTCGTGTCCGGCTCGACCCACGCCGCGCCCTCGGCAATCACGTGGCCCGACCGGATGCGCTCCTTGACGCGCTCGTAGAGGTCGGGGTAGTCGTGCTTGAGATAGGCGTAGAGCTGCGCCTCGCTCTGCAAGAAGATATATTCCGGGTATTCCTCCATCAGCGCGAGCTGGTTGGAGAAGGTGCGCGCGGTCTTGCGCTGCGTCTCCTGGATCGGCCAGAGCCAGGCCACGTCGATGTGCGCGTGGCCGAAGCCCCAGAGCAGCGGCGCGCTGGTGCCGTTCGTCGCGTCCAGCACGGGCCGCAGCCGGTCGCGCGCGGCCAGCGCGCCCGCCAGCAGCTCGGCGCGCGGGGCCTCGACATCGACCAGCAGGGTCATCTCCTTGAGCGCGGCGTCGATCTCGTCCGCGCGCAGCGAGGTCGGGTCGAGCATCTCGCGCAGCTCCCACAGGGTATCGACGTCCATCCAGAGCTGGAAGACGGTCTCGTCCCAGATGCCGTAGGTGGATGCGCCCAGCGTGGCCTGTTGGGCCGGGGTCTCCGGCAGCCAGGTGCGGCCGTGCGCGATCGGCCCCTCGCCCACGGAGATGAAGCCGTGCCCCGCATAGCTCTCTGCCAGGATCTCGAAATGCGCGGCCGGCTCGGCCTCGGCCTGCAGGGTGATGTACTTGTGCTGGCGATCCACCGCGCCGGCCATCTGGCCGTTGATCCAGACGATGCCCTCGCCGCCGGTCTGTAGATGCAGCACGATGCGCTCGCCCGCGGCCGCGGGGGGCAGGCTGAACGCGCCGCGAAACCAGCCGTATTCCCAGTGCGCGCCCCAGGACGCGCCCGCGGGCATGGGCTGGAAGGGCCCTGCGGCTGCCTGCTCCGGCCGCAGGTGGTCGGTCGTGATGAACCCGCTCAGTTCCACCTCGCCCAGGGGCCGATAACACAGGTCGTTCAATACGCGCCGCCAATGGAGGATACGGTCGCGCCATTCGGGATTGAGTGCCATCATGGTTCCTTTCTGAAGTTGGAGTGGTTTTACGGCGTCTGCGCCATTCTATCACAGACCCGCTCGTAACGGGCAGTTTCAGCGCCCGCCCTGCTGATGACCGCCCCTTCGACCTCATTCTCAGATCAAGATATCCCCCCAACATTCTCGGCCTTGCCGCCACGGGTGATTGGGTGTAGACTCAGGCTATCCGCAATGTCATCAGGAGAGCTTATGTCCCC
>MWBF01000273.1 GCA_002068935.1 Chloroflexi bacterium ADurb.Bin325 | reverse complement strand
CAGTTGAGCCGGGTGCTGACCCGGATCGAACGCCTGCCCAACGTCCAACAGGTGCGCCGGCAGAAGGGGTGAGCCGCCGGCCCGCAGCCGACCAAAAAGGACGCAGATAGCTCTGCGTCCTTTTTCGATCGGTTCGTCAGCCTCGTCCTACCCCGCGCTGCCGGCCGACGGCGTGGGCGGGACCATGTCCGGCGCCCAGTTGTTCGTCACCGTGGCCGCGTTGCGCAAGTTGGCCAGCCACTCCTGGTACGCAGCGTACTTCTCCTGCGCAACCGTGTAGTCGTCCAACGGCCGGTTCGGATCGCGCTCTTCCATCTTGATCAGGTGATAGCCGAACTGCGTCTTGACAGGCCCGCTGACCTCGCCGGGCTGTAGCGCAAAGGCCGCGTCCTCGAACTCCTTGACCAGCCCGGAGTCGCGCGGGAACCAGCCCAGGTCTCCGCCGGCGTCCTTGCTGCCCGGATCGTCCGAGAATTCCCGCGCCAGCTCGGCGAAGTCTTCGCCCGCGCCTATGCGCTGTTGGATCTCGATGATGCGCGCCAGCGCCTGCGCCTCATCGCGCGGCTCGAGGGTCGGCGTGGGCGTCGGCGCAGCCGGATCCGGCGTGGGCGTGGCCTCCCCCTCGGGCAGCGGCGTGGCCGTCGGCGCGGGCGTGCGCTCGGCGACCAGGATATGCCGGACATGCACCTGTTCGGCGGTCGTCGGCACGTCCTTCGTGACGTCCTCGTAGAGCTTCTGGCGGATCAGATCCCGCCGGATCAGCGCCCGGAAGTCCGCCTGGGTCATGCCGGTGGCGGTGTCCAGGCGATTCAGATAGTTCTGATACGTCGTCTGGAACGACTCCAGGCTCATGAGCGTCGGGGTCGGCGCGGGCGTCAGCGTGGGAACCGGCGTCGCATCCGGGTCCGCGGTCGGCTCCGGCATGGGCGTGAGCGTGGGCGCGGGCGTCGGCGGCACACGGTAATAGCCGAACAGCTTTTCGATGGTCTCGGTGACCTCCTCGTCGCTGACCGTGATGCCGCGCTGTTGGGCCTGCTCCTCCAGCAGGGCCGTATCAATGGCCTCGTCCAGCACATCCAGCCCGGTGCCCTGCGGGTCAGTGGCCTGGCCGCCCTGGAACCAGGCGTATTTGACGAGTTTCTGATAATCGCGCGTGCTCAGCCGCTGGTTGTTGACCGTGATCACCGGCTGGTTGGGCCGGATCAGAAGCTCCTGCACGACCCCCGCGACGATGATCAGGAGGAGGAGGACGCCGACTCCGCCAAGCGCCAGGAGGACGCGGCGATTTGCCTCCGCGTCCTTGCGGCGCAGACGCGTCTCTTTGCGCGTGACCTCGCGCGCTTCTTCAGGTTTGCGCTTCGCCATCTGTCTTCCTCAAGGGGGCCCCGCCAGCCCAGGCTGCCAGGGCCCGTGCGAACCTCATCAGCTAAAGCGGCGCACGTGTTCCGCGGTGTAGGGCAGGAGGGCCAGGTAGCGCGCGCGCTTGACGGCGCGCGTCACCAGGCGCTGATGGCGCGCGCAGGTGCCCGTGCGCCGCCGCGAGTTGATCTGCCCCTGATCCGAGACGAACCGCCGCAGGGTGTTGACATCCTTATAATCGATCGTATCGACCTTGTCGACGCAGAACGCGCAGACCCGCCGCCGCTGGAAGCGGCCGCGTGGCCCGCCGCCCGCGCGGCCTTCGCGGCTCCATGGCCGGCGCTCGCTGCGCTCCGGCGCGCCCGTCGATGCGCCGCCCGCCGCGGGCTGGCCGCCCTCTTCTCTTTCCTCTACCGTCATATCTGAGCTCCGTTTTGCTTAGTGTCTATCCGAAAACCCGCTGGGGCCGGTCTCTGACCGTGCCCCTGGCTCGGTCGGAGACCGGCCAGAGCAATTTTCGGATAGGTTCTTACTAGAACCCTATCTCGTCGTCGAAGCCGATGTCTTCCGGCTCGCTGCCGGGGCGACTGTCGAGGAACACCATCTCGGTCGCGACCACTTCGGTGCGCGAATGGCGTTGCCCATCGGGGTCATCCCAACTGCGGGTCTGGAGGCGGCCTTCGACATAGACACGGGAGCCTTTGCGCAAGAATTGATTGCTGACTTCGGCCAGGGTGCCCCAGGCCACTACGTTGAACCATTCGGTGGCTTCGCGACGCTCGCCGGCGCTCGTCGTCCACCCCCGGCTGACCGCGACGCTGAAGGATGTCACGGGCTTGCCGCTCGGCGTATAACGCATCTCCGGGTCGCGTCCCAGGTTCCCGATGATCAGAACTTTATTCAGTCCTCGTGCCACCTCACCATCTCCCGTCTCAGTCTCATCAGGCTGCAACTAACTACGTCCCGCTCAGCTCAGTCCTCGCCCAGACGGACGACCAGATGCCGGATGACCTGCTCGTCGAGCCGCAGATTGCGTTCGAGCTCGCGGGTCGCGCTGGGAACAAGCTGGAAGTTGATCTGGACGTAGATGCCTTCGGTCTGCTTACGGATCTCGTAAGTCAGCTTCCGACGGCCCCAGACGTTCGTATCGGTCACTGCTCCGTTCGCCGCCGCGATCCAGCCGGCCACGCGTTGGTTCAACGTGGCCAGGCCTTCATCATCGAGCTGCGGGACGGCGATGTAGACCATCTCGTAATCGCGCAAATCGGACATGCCGCGCCAATGCCTCCTTTCCTCGGAAATCACAGGCCACGCATGCGTGGCCCGATTGCCGCCGGACGGAGCAGCCTGGAGCCGCACGCCGGGGGCAGAAAGAGCGAGGGCGTGGCAGCCCTCGCGCGGTACAGGCGACTATAACATAATGTTAGCGGATGGGCAAATTTACGCCTCACCCCTGCCCCCTCTCCTGAAGCATTCAGGAGAGGGGGTGCTTATAGAGCGCGTCTCCCCTCTCCTGAGCCGGGCCGACCCGGCTCAGGAGAGGGGCCGGGGGTGAGGCCTCACTCCAGCCACGCGCGGATCAGCGCGGCGGCCTCGGCGCGCGCGACGGTCTGCTGCTGTTTCGTCAGCAGGTTGCGCACCGTCACCCGATCCTGCGCGGCCTCGTCCGGGCCGATGATGGCGATGACGGGGATGCCCTTCGTGTTGGCATAGCCGACCTGCTCGCGCAGCGCGATCGGGTCGAAGTAGCTCTGCACGCGCAGGCCCGCAGCGCGGAGCTGCGCGGCGAAGGCGATGGCCGGCTCTAGCAGCTCCGGCGCAAAGGCCGTCACCAGGACCTGGACGGTGGTGCGGCCGACGCTCGGCGGGAACATCCCCTGATCCTCCATCACCGCGATCAGCCGTTCGATGCCGATGCTCATGCCCACCGCGGGCAGGCTGCGCTCCGCAAACATGCCGATCAGGTTGTCGAACCGTCCGCCGCCCGTCACGCTGCCGACGTTCGCCTCCTCGACCACGGTCTCGTAGATGGAGCCGGTATAGTACTCCAGGCCGCGCGCCATCGAGACATCGAGCCTGACGTGCCGCTCCGGCACGCCCAGCGCCTCCAGATAGCGCAGGATGGCCTCAAGCTCGTCGATGCCCTCCACGGCCGTGGGGTATGCGGCAAGCTGCGCGCGCAGCTCGGCCAGCATGGCGCGGTTGTCGCCCTGCAGATCGAGCAACGGCAGCAGCCCGGCCACGACGGCCTCGGGGATCAGCGCCAGCGTCCCGCCGTAGTAGGCGCGCAGCGCGGGCGTGACCCCGCTGATGAGCTCGCCCGCGGTGTCTTGCAGCCGGTCCGGCTCCACCGAGCCGGGGGGCACGGCCGCGAGGATGTCGCGCAGCGGCCCGGCCACCAGCGCCGCGAGATCCGCCGGGAAGGCCGCGGGGCCGTCGTGGCCGGGCAGCGTCTCGCCGGCCAGCCGCTCCGCCAGCGTATCCAGCCCGACCTTGCCCTGCAGGTAGAGCCGCGCGACCTTGCGGATGGCGTCGCGGACCGGGTCGGGCAGGCCGGCGGCCAGCAGCTCCTGTCTGACGCCCTCGACGCCGATCTTGGGCAGCTTGTCCACCGACTGATATAGCTCCTTGAGCAGGCTCGCGGGCACGCCCGCGAACTCGCCGAGGCCGATCAACAGCTTGCGGTTGTTGATGTGGATCTGGAACTCGCGGAAGCCGAGCCGATGGAGCACGGCGTAGATGACGGCGATCGTCTCCGCGTCGGCGAGCATGCTCGTGCTGCCGACCGTATCCACGTCGCACTGGTAGAACTCGCGCCAGCGGCCGCGCTGGGGCCGGTCCGCGCGCCAGACCGGGGCCAGGTGGTACCGCTTGAAGGGCTTGGGTAGGTTGGGGTGCATTGCCACGACGCGCGCCAGCGGCACGGACAGGTCGTAGCGCAGCATCAGGCCCTCGTCCTTGCCGCCGTAGGTGGCCGAGTAGATCAGCCGCTCCGCCTCCGGGCCGCTGTGCACGGCGAAATGCTTGGCGGTGGCATCCAGCTTGCGGTACTTCGGATCATCGCCCTGCAGGCCGCGCACGAAGGCGATGCCCATGCGTGAGGTCAGGTAAGGGTCTTCGCCATAGGTCTCCTGGCCGCGGCCCCAGCGCGGATCACGGAAGATGTTGATGTTGGGCGACCAAAAGGTGAGGCCGGTGTACCAGGTGGGGGCGCCGTGGGCTTTGGCGGCATGGTACTTGGCGCGCCCCTCGTCGCTGATGGCGGTGGCGACGCGGAACATGAGGGGCGCATCCCACATGGCCGCCAGCGAGATGGCCTGGGGAAAGACGGTGGCCAACCCGGCGCGGGCCACGCCGTGCAACGCCTCGGACCAGTAGTTGTAGGCCGGCACGCCCAGGCGCTCGATGGCCGGCGTGTCGTTGACGAGCTGGAGCGCTTTTTCCTCCAGCGTCATGCGGCCGATCAGGTCGTCCACCCGGGCGTCCAGGTCGGCATCGGGGTTGAGGTAGAG
>MWBF01000272.1 GCA_002068935.1 Chloroflexi bacterium ADurb.Bin325 | reverse complement strand
GAACCTATCCGTTATCGCCCGCCGTGGCACTGGACCAACACCCCGCTGGGCGGTCCGCTGTGGCGACAGTGGCTGGACACCAAGGGCGCGGAAGGTATGGAGCCGCCGGACATCATCAAGGAACTGTGGGAGACCAGCGAGGCGTGGCGGCAGATACCGAACGGCACGGACGAATACCTTGCACTGGGCCTGAAGATGCTCCAGATCAACGCGGAAAACATCTGGTGCATTGGCACCGTGGGCATGGTGCCACGTGTCGGCATCGTCAAGAACACGGTACACAATGCACCGACTAAAGACCAGATCCTGAGCATCGAATACGACATGTGGCGGAACTATCTGATCGACCATTGGTGGATCGAGGGCTAGAAGCACCTGGCGCGCTCCGCCGCCCATCACACTCTACATTCACCGTCCGTCCTGGCAGGCATCCGAGCGCCTGCCAGGACGGCTGAGGCCCATCATGCTCAAGTTCGTCTTCAAGCGCCTGTTGCTCTTCGTCCCGACGGTGCTGGCGATCTCCATCGTAACCTTCGTCTTGATTCAGTTGCCGCCGGGCGACTATATCTCGGTCTACGCGCTTCAGCTCGAAAGCTCAGGGCAGGAGGCCAGCGAGCAGCTTCTCTCCGCGCTGCGTCAGCGCTACGGCCTGGACCAGCCAATCTACGTACAGTATTTCAAATGGATGGGCAATATCCTGCTCCACGGAGACTTCGGCCACTCCATGCAGTGGAACCGGCCGGTCGGCGATCTGATCTGGGAGCGCATCGGTTGGACGTTCACCATTTCTATCGCGACGCTCATCTTCACGTGGATCGTGGCCTTCCCGATTGGGGTATATTCTGCGACGCACCAGTATTCCTTTCTGGATTATTTATTCAGCTTCATCGGCTTCGTCGGCCAGGGCATCCCCGACTTCCTGCTGGCGCTCGTCCTGATGTGGATCGGCTACTCCACCTTCGGCCTGGAAGTGGGCGGCCTCTTCTCCGAAGCCTACCGCAACGCGGCCTGGAGCTGGAACAAATTTGTTGACTTGCTGAGACACCTGTGGGTGCCGGTCATCGTACTGGGCATCTCGGGGACAGCCGCGCTCATTCGCACGATGCGCGCCAACCTGCTGGATGAACTGCGCAAGCCCTACGTCGTCACCGCGCGCGCAAAAGGGATGAAGGAATGGCAGCTCATCTGGAAATACCCGGTACGCGTCGCTCTGAACCCCTTCGTTTCCAGCATGGCCTACGTGCTGCCCGGCCTGGTCTCAGGCACGACCATCATCTCGGTGGTGTTGAGTCTGCCGACAACCGGCCCCATGCAGATTCGCTCGCTGATGAGCCAGGACATGTATCTGGCAGGCAGCTTCTTCCTGCTGCTCAGCTCGCTGACCGTACTCGGCACGCTCATCTCCGACATGCTGCTGGCGTGGGTTGACCCGCGTATTCGACTCGAATGAAGACGGAGCCGCCCATGAGCATCACAACGCCGCGGCCGGCTCCAACCGTCGCGCCCGACAAGCCGCAAGCCCGGAAAGACCTGCAAGGGGAACGGCTCTATACCGCATCCCAATGGCGGCTGATGTGGTGGCGGTTCCAACAGCACAAGCTGGCCGTTGTCAGCATAGTTATCCTGCTGATAGCCTATCTGATAGCGCTGTTCTGCGAGTTTGTTGCACCGTATGACCCTAATCGTTTCAGCCCGCGCTGGGTGCTGGCGCCGCCCATGCGGCTACATTTCATCGATGCCGAGGGCCAGTTTCACCTGCGACCTTTCGTCTACGGCTACAAATCGAGCCGGAACCCGGAGACGCTGGCGATGGTCGTCGTGCCGGACGAGACGTTGGCTTTTCCCATTAAATTCTTTGTCCGGGGCGACCCGTATGAGATGTGGGGCCGATTCGCGACCGACCGACACCTGGTTGGGATCGAGCCCGGCGCGGCCAGCCGAGATCAGATGCTGTTCCTGCTCGGCGCGGACGAGATGGGGCGCGATCTGCTCTCGCGCATCCTCTACGGCGCTCGCATCTCGCTCTCCATCGGCCTGGGGGGCGTATTCCTCTCGTTGATCCTGGGCATCATCCTGGGCGGCATCTCAGGCTATGTCGGCGGCACGGCAGATATAATCATCCAGCGCATCATCGAATTTCTGCGCTCGCTGCCCGCGATCCCACTCTGGCTGACGCTCGGCGCCGCGCTGCCTCCGAGCTGGCCCCCGCTGCGCATCTACTTCGGCATCACCATCATCCTCTCGCTGATCGGGTGGACCGGACTGGCGCGCGTAGTGCGCGGACGCTTCATGGCGCTGCGCGAAGAAGATTTCATCCTCGCCGCGCGGCTGGCCAATGCCTCGCGCATGCGCATCATCCTGCGCCATATGGTGCCGTCGTTCACCAGCCATCTTATCGCCAGCCTGACGCTGTCCGTCCCGGCGATGATCCTGAGCGAGACCTCGCTCAGCTTCCTCGGCCTGGGGTTACAGCCGCCGATCGTGAGCTGGGGGGTATTGCTGCAGGGCGCGCAAAACCTGCGCGCGGTGGTGCTTGCACCGTGGCTGTTGTTGCCCGGCCTCTTCGTCGTTATCGTCGTGCTGGCCTTCAACTTCGCGGGCGATGGGCTGCGCGACGCCGCCGACCCTTACGCCATCTAAGATGGACCATCAGGAAAAACACCATGTCTGATAAACCAAACATCCTCTATGTCTTCGCCGACCAGATGCGGGCAACGGCCATGAACTGCATGCCCGAACCCCTGCGCGAGCCGGTCCATACGCCCAATCTGGATCGTCTTGCGAGCCAGGGCGTCCTATGCACCAATGCTTATGCGAATTCGCCCGTATGTACGCCCAGCCGCGCCACGCTGCTGACCGGCAAGTTCGCTCTAAACTGCCGCTGCATCGTCAACGACCTGCGGCTGCCCGAAGATGAGCACAGCATCGCGGATGCACTCGACGACGCGGGTTACCACTGCGGCTATATCGGCAAATGGCACCTTGACGGTATCTCGCGGCACATGTTCACCCCGCCGGGCCGGCGTCGTCACGGATTCGACGCCTACTGGGCCGCGTACAACTGCAATCATAACTACTTCGATCCCAAGTGGTATGAGGATGACAATCCCATGCTCCAGCGCCAGGCCGGGTATGACGCCGATGTCCAGACCGACCAGGCCATCGGCTTCCTTGAACGGTTCCGCGAGGAGCCGTTCTGCCTCTTCCTATCGTGGGGCCCGCCGCATGACCCCTATCGCACGGCGCCGCAGGAGTTTCTGGACATGTATCCAACCGACCGTATTGCGCTGCGGCCCAACATGGAAGGCGCGGACCCTGAGGCGCTGGCTGGTTATTATGCACACGTCACTGCGCTGGATCGCAACATAGGCCGGCTGATGGATGCGCTAGAACGATTGGGGCTGGCCGAAAACACTATCGTGGTCTTCTCCTCGGATCACGGCGACATGCTCTGGGCGCATGGCCGGCGCAACAAGCAGCAGCCGCACGAGGAGAGCATCCACATCCCGCTGATCGTGCGCTGGCCGGGCCACGTGCCGGCCGGCAGGACGAGCGACCTGCTCATCGGCGTTGTAGATCATGCGCCGACGCTGCTGGGCCTGGCCGGCGTGCCGGTCCCCGCGGAGATGGACGGCCGTGATCTGAGTGGGCTGATCTCAGGCGACATGGCGGAGGCAGCGCGTCCGTCTTCCGTCTATATCGGAGAGTATGTTTCCTTCGACCAGGCGCAGATCTGGCAGCCGTGGCGCGGGGTGCGCACTGAGCGATACACCTATGCGCGCTGGCTGCAAGGGGGCGGCGTGCTGTTCGACAATGCGGCCGATCCTTATCAGATGCACAACCTGTTCCACGATCCGGAGCATGCCGCCACTCGCCAGGAGTTGGAGGGCGAGCTCCAGGGCTGGCTGACGCGGCTGAACGACGGCTTCAAGCGCGGGGAGGAACACCTGCGCGACCTCGGCCAGCAGGAGGAATGGCTCATCCGCCAGGAACATTTCTATGGCTTCGGAACGCGGAACTTCTGATGACGGCGCAGGAAAAGCTGAGCACGATGGACACAGAGAGAGCCGGAACCGATACGCTCATCGACATCCGGGATCTGAAGACCTACTTCTACCTGCGCGAAGGCGTCGTGCGGGCCGTGGACGGCGCGACTTTCTCCATCCGTCGCGGCAAGACGCTCGGCGTTGTCGGCGAGAGCGGCTGCGGCAAGAGCGTGACGGCCCAGTCGATCATGCAGATCGTGCCCAGGCCGGGCCGCATCGTTGGCGGCGAAATCACGCTGCGCTACGGTGGGGCGAGCGAGCCGGTAAGGATAACCGATCTGGCGCCGGAATCTCCCCAGATGCGCAGCATCCGAGGCTCCGTCATCAGCCTCATCTTCCAGGAGCCGATGACTTCCTTCAGCCCGGTGCATACCATCGGGAACCAGCTTACGGAGACTATCCAGCTTCACCAGAACGTCTCCCGCCGCCAGGCGAAGGCCCGCGCGGCGGAGCTGCTGGCCCAGGTGGAGATCCCCGACCCCAGCCGGGCCGTCGACCGCTACACCTTCGAATTCTCCGGCGGCATGCGCCAGCGTGCGATGATCGCCATGGCGCTGATGCTTCGGCCCAGCCTGCTCATCGCGGACGAGCCGACGACGGCGCTGGATGTAACCACCGAGGCGCAAATCCTCCGGCTGATGCGCCGGCTGCAGGAAGAGCTCGGCATGGCGATCATGTTCATCACCCATGACCTGGGCGTCATTGCAGAGATGGCGGATGATGTGGTCGTGATGTACCTGGGGCGGATCATGGAGCACGCGGATGTCGACACCATCTTTCATGACCCCAAGCATCCATATCTGCGCGCGCTGCTCCGCTCCATCCCGCGCATCGGCATGCGC
>MWBF01000271.1 GCA_002068935.1 Chloroflexi bacterium ADurb.Bin325 | reverse complement strand
GGCCGCCGGCGGAGGCGGCGCGGGCTGGTTCAGCGGCGCGCGGCCCTCCCGCACGCGGCGCAGCCAGCGCTGCAAGAAGTTCTCCGTCCCGGCGGAGGACAGGCGCGGGTCGATTGCGCCTCCGGGGTCGGCCGAGGCGCGGCGGAGGGCCGCGATGAGCGCGTCGAGCTTCTGCCCGATATCGGCCACCGTCAGGCCGAACACGGCCATGAGCGAGAAGAACGCGATGACGACGAGGGTGGCGATGGCCGCGGGCAGCCCCAGCGCGAGGATGAGCCCCTGGCTGAACAGCCAGCCGACCGCGCCGCCGCCCGCGGTCGCGTTGCCCGGCAGGGCCGGGTCAGGCAGGCCGACGATCAGGTGGGCGAAGCCCTCGAACGCGATGAGCAGGCCGAGGCTGCCGGTCATGCGCCAGGCGGTGAGGCCCTGCGCTTCCGTCACGTGGCGCAGCGCGATCCAGACGCCGAACGCGCCGAGCAGGAACGGCACGAACCATGTGCCTACGCCGAACAGGACCCGCATCGCATCGATGATCGCGCCTGTGACCTGCCCGCGATTGGGCGACAGCAGGCTGAGGAAGATGATGATTGCCAGCAGCACGAGCAGGCCGCCGACGATCTCACCCCTCAGGAACCGCGCCAGATCCGGCCCGGGCGGTGGTTTGGGTTTCGTGCGTCGCTTTGTCATCGGTCATTGCTGCGCGGTGACCGCGCAAATGTTCTGTGTGGTTGAGATTATACCACTGTTTGCCGTCAACGTCTATCGGAGCGCGCAACCGCGGGCCGCGCCCGTCAGGCCGGCTCGCGCAGGTCGATCCGGGGGAAGGGGAGCTCCAGGCGGTCGAGCCGGGCCGGGCCGAGGCCGACCGCGGCGTCGTGGACGGCCCGCGCGGCCGCGACGAACTCGTGGACGGGCACGCCCTGGCAGACGGGCGGGAAGCCTCTCAGGCGGGGCAGGCCGCGGCGGAACAGCTTGATCGCGCCCGCATAGTTGCCCTGGCGGAGGTGGTGCAGCGCCACGCCGACCTGCAAGATGCCCTGATAGAGATCGCGGACCGCGCGCGGCTCCGCATTCCAGAGGTCTTCCAGCGTCTCGTGGCACTCCCAATATGCGCCCGCGTTGAACTGCTCGATCCCGCGGCGGAGCGCAGGCGGCGGCGGCTCGGCGCACCCCGCGACGTGGCGGACCGGCGGGTGCAGCGTTGCGCGCAGCAGATCGGGCAGTGCGGCGCTGAGACGGGGCCGCGGCAACGCCTGGTCGCAGCCGGCCGCGCGCGCCGCGTGCAGGCTGGCCGGGTCATCGGCCTCGCCGAAGGCCACGATGGGGATCATCCGCGTATGGGGGAGGGTCTTTGCCCGGCGCACCGCCTCGGCCCAGCCGTCCACAGCCAGATCCACGAGGATGAGCTCGGGCCACTGCTCGATCGTCTCCCACAGCGCCGCGGGGTCGGCCGCGGCCGTGACGCGCACGCCGGCGGCCTGCGCCGCGGCCGCGATTTCAGCAGGCGGGCCGCTCTCCGGCCCCAGCACGGCGATGAAGGGGCGGCTCACGGGCCGGTCAGGCGATGCGGCGGATGCGGTAGGTGCAGCTCAGGCCGCCGGCCATCAGGTGCTCCTCGCGCGTGATGTCCGCGTCGGGCAGGATGGCCCGGAGGAAGTTCAGCTCGGAATGGCAGGCGGCGCGAAACTCGGCCGCGACCTCGTGGACCGCGCAGTTGTGCTCCCTGAGCAGGAAGGTGTTGGCGTCCACCTGCTGCCAATCGGCCAGATAGCCGTCGTTGTGGAGGATGTCGGCCAGCCCGGCCACGCGCTCGGCCAGCGATTTGCCCTCCAGTTGGGCGCGCGCCTGCCGGATGCGGCGGTCCGCGCGCTGGTCGAACAACTGGATGACCTCGCTGCCGCTGTCGCGGTTGGCCAGATAGCCCAGCAGTTCCTTGGCCAGCCCGGCGTAATTCTTGGGGAACAGGTTCTCGGCCTGCGCGGTCAGCCGGTAGACATAGCTCGGCCGGCCCTTGCCGCGCTGCATCAGCTCGTAGTCCACCAGCCGATCGCGCTCCAGCGTCGTCAGATGGCGGCGCACCCCCATGCTCGTGATGCCCAGCAGCTCCGCCAGCTCGGTCGCGGTCATGCGGCCGCGCTGTTTCAAGGCCAGGAGGATGCGCCGGCGCGTCGGCTGGAGCTGGTCTCCGAGTGTCTTATCTAGCTCGTTGTCTGCCATCGTCGTCTCCCAGGCGCTCGGGCTGTATGCGCCTGATTGCTGTGCGTGTCCGCGGGAATGATAGCACAGGAGGGGCTGTATGCCAAACTTCTTATGTTTTATAAGTGTGTTTGTATGTTTTTGAGACTCCTGAAGGTTGACGCAACCCCTTTCCCGCGGTACACTGGCAGCGTATACGAGGCCGGCGGGAAGGAGATAGCCATGCCAGAGACTCAGGCGCGGGTCCCCCGGACGGGCGAGATTATCGCCCTGATCCCCTGCTATAACGAGGCTAAATATATCGCAGCGGTGGTCGAACGCACCCTCAAGCATGTCCCGGCGGTGGTCGTGGACGACGGCTCGACCGACGGCAGCGCCGCGATCGCCGCGCTGGCCGGCGCAAAGATCGTCGCCCACGCGGTGAACCAGGGCAAGGGCAAGGCGCTCAACACCGGCTTCGACTATGCGGTCGCGCGCGGGGTCGCGGCCGCCATCACGCTCGATGCGGACGGCCAGCACGACCCGGACGAGATCCCGCTCTTCATCCAGGCCTTCTATTCGGGCCAGGGCGACCTCATCATCGGCCGGCGCTCCTTCGGCCAGATGCCGCCGCGGAACCAGTTCGGGAACCGGGTAGGCTCCGTGCTGCTGGGCTGGGCGATGGGCCAGCCGATCCCCGACAACCAGAGCGGCTATCGGCTGCTCAGCCGGGACGTGATGGCGAAGGTGCGGCCGAGCAGCAGCCGCTTCGAGGCCGAGGTGGAGATCCTGCTCCGCGCCCAGCTCGCGGGCTTTCGGGTCGGCTGGGTCCCCATCAAGACGATCTACAACGACAAGAAGAGCCACTTCCACCCGGTGGACGACAGCCTGCTGTTCCTGAAGATGGTCTGGCGCATCTGGCGCGCACGGCTGCGCGGCTCGTTCGATTGATCTGGTTGGCTGCGGGTTCCGGCGGGCCCGCGCAGGAGGCGGCCGTGCGGACGGCGGCGGGCATCCTCGGCCTCGTCGGCGGGGTCATCTTCCCGATAGCGATGGTCGTCTGGTTGAGCATGCGGCTGAACCGGCGGCCGGCGCTACGGCTGCCCCAGGCCGTGCTGGCGCTGGCGCTGAACGCCGCGCTGCCGGCCGCGCTCATCACCTCCGGCCTGGCGCTGCTGCTGCCCCATCTGTGGGCCGTCGCTGCGCTGCGCTATGCGGTGGAGGCGGCCTGGGCAGCCGCCGGCGCGATTCTGATCGCGCTGGCCGTCATGCGGCTGGCCGGCCGGACGGCGGAGAAGAGACAAGGAGAGGGGCGCGCGGATGGCGGATGAACTGTGGGCGATGGTCGTGCTCGTCGATGAGGATGCGCCGCCGGCCGACGCAGCGCCGGACGATGCGGATGCGTCGCCGTACCCGGCGGCCGGCGCGGGCTGGGGCTGGGTGGGGCTGGTGGCCTCCGAGCGCGGCCTGCGCCTGTTGACGCTGCCCTCGGCCACGCGCGCGGCCGCGCTGCGCGCGCTGCGCTACGATTACCCCGATGCGCCGCTGGTGGAGCTCGCCCCCGAGGCGACGGACGTCGAGGCAGCCGGCCCGGCCGCGCTGTTGCAGGCCGCGGCGCAGCAGGTACGCCGCTATCTCGCGGGCAGCCTGCAAGAGTTCGACGTGCCGCTGGATCTGCGCGGACACACGTCGTTTGCGCTGAGCGTGTGGGCCGTCGCCGCCAAGATCCCCTATGCCCAGACGCGCTCCTATGCGTGGGTCGCGCGCCAGCTCGGCGGCGACAGCCGGGGCGTCTATCAGGCGGTCGGGGCCGCGCTCGGCAGCAACCCGATCCCCCTCATCATCCCCTGTCACCGGGTCGTCGGCTCGGACGGCAGCCTGCATGGCTATGCCGGCGGCCTGGCGATGAAGGCGCGGCTGCTGGCGCTGGAGACGGGCCAGCAGCGGCTCCTGATATAGCGCCGCCAGGTTCTGAACAATGCGCATCGCTGTCTTCGGAGATATCCACGGGAACCTGTTTGCCCTGCGCGCGGTCCTGGCCGACCTGCGCGGCCAGCGGCCGGACGCGCTCGTCATCACCGGCGACCTGGTGTACAAGTTCCCCTGGGGCGCTGAGGTCGTAGATCTGCTGCGCAGCATCCCCTGCCAGTGCCTCCTCGGCAACGCCGAGCTCTACCTGGCGTTGTGGGAGACCTCGCTCTGGCCCGCGCACTGGAACATGCCGCTGGCGCAGGAGGTGGTCCGGTGGGAGCGCACGCGGCTGGGGCCTGAGCGGGTGGCGTGGCTGGCCGCGCGGCCGGAATATGCGGCGTTCTCGGCCGGCCGGCTGGAGGATCTGCTCATCGTCCACGGCGTGCCGGGCAACCCGTTCCTGCCCTTCCTGCCGCGGCCCGGCGAGGAGCGCTCGCCCTGGTCGCAGACGGACGAGCGGGTGCGCGAGCTGCTCGCCGGCGCGGATGCCGATGTCGTCGTCTGCGGCCACACCCACGCGCTGCTGCGCCGGTTCGTGCCGGGGACGGCGGGCAACCGGGGCCGCGGCACCCTCATCGTCAACGCCGGCAGCCTGAGCTACGGCCGCGGCTCGGGCACGGAGCCGGGCCGCGCCGAATATGCGCTGCTAGACTGGTCCGCGGCGACCGGCTGGCAGGCCACGCTGCGCATGGTGTACTACGACCCCGAGCCGCTGCACCGGGCCTTGCTGGAGCGGGCGGATTACCCCATCGCGGCGTTCATCGCCAACCGGATGCGGCCCGCGGGCGCGGCGGCC
>MWBF01000270.1 GCA_002068935.1 Chloroflexi bacterium ADurb.Bin325 | reverse complement strand
CCCGCCGGCGCTGAACGTCATCACTGCGGTGCTACTGGCCGAGTTGCGCGGCCGGATGGGCCATTTTCCGCCGATGATACGGCTGCGACCGAAGGACGCTTCCTGGGTCTGAGCCGGGAAAGCCATAGTTGGCCGCCTCGATCGTTTTCTGCCATACTGACAATCAGATCACCTGAACGTCAGTACATCAGAAAGGGGCCACGTCATGCAGACTTTCACCCTCCAGGTCGCCCAGCGCGGGCTGGTGACCTTACCGAAGGCGCTATGCCTGGCGAACAATATCCAGCCTGGCCAGCAGATGACCCTGCTCGACCCGGATGGAGTGTTCGTGCTCAGCCCGCAGCCATGCAACGTGGACGCTTTGGCCGACCGCATTGCCGATGAGTTGGCGGGGCGGGGCGAGACGTTGGAATCCATGCTTCAGGCGTTGCGGGAAGTGCGGGCGGAATATGCCTGAGTACCGCGTCTTCCTGGACACCCGCGCGGTCTTCGCCGCGGTGTTTTCGGCCCCAGGCGGGGCACGCGCGCGGCTCAAGTTGGGCGAGAGCGGTATGATCAGCGTTTGGCTTGGGCCGATGGTGTTGCAGAAAGCCGATGAGGTGTTCCAGCGCAAGGCGCCCGATCTGCGGCCGCGGCTGGCGGCGCTGCTGCACCAGGCCCGGGCGCAGACCGGCCCGGCCGCCACTGTCGAAGCGCAGGCCCGCACCGCCGCAGTGATTGATGATGCGCCCGACGCCCGCATCGTGGCCGAGGCGCTGGCCTGCCGGGCGGATTATCTCGTGACGCACGACCGGGAACTTCTTCTACGCAATCCCAGGCTCGGCGACCTGCCCTGCAAGGTCGGGACGCCCGACGACTGCCTGGTCTGGCTGCGCCGGCGCTTGATCGGTGCGTAGATAGGCTGGCGGGGATCTACTGGGGCCTCGTGCCTGAAACGGAAAATCCAATCTGCCGCTATCAACAGCGGTCCGTCACGGTCGTCAGGATTGACAAGCGGCAACAGGGTCTGTAGAATATGATTATCATATTTTACAGAGGACAACACCATGCACACGAATACATTGTCTGTCACCGAGATGGTCCGGGGCTTCTCCGATTACGTGAATCGGGTTGCCTATCGGGGGGAGCGCTTCATCCTGCTCAAAGGCCGCAAGCCCATGGCTGAGCTGCGCCCGATTCCCGCAGGTGCGCTATTGGGCGAGCTGGAAGATGCGCTGCGTTCACTCCCCGCGCTGAGCGCGGCTGAAGCGGCTGATTTCGCGCGGGATATCGAGGATGCACGGGCGCGCCTGCCCCGAGAAGTGCCGAGTGACCCGTGGCAGTCCTGATTGACACGAGTATCCTCATCGCCTACGAGCGTGGCCAGCTCGACATCGCAACCCACGTGGTCGGGCGAGAAGCTGAGGGATTCTCTCTTTCGGTGATTTCGGCCAGCGAGTTGTTGCACGGCGTCCAGCGGGCAGCAGATGCCGCCATCCAGGCTAGACGTCTGGCATTCGTGGAGGCGATCCTGGCCCGCTTCCCGGTTCTCGAGATTGACCTGGAAGTGACGCGCACGCACGCGATCCTGTGGAGCAACCTGGCGCAGCGGGGAGAGATGATCGGCGTCCATGATTCATGGATCGCGGCCACCTGTATCGCGCACGGTCTGACGCTGGTGACGGCCAATATCCGCGAGTTCGATCGCGTGCCGGGTTTGCAGCTCGAGAATTGGAGCAGACCGTAGATGCTCGTGCTCAACTTCTCGCACCCTCTCACCGCCGACCACCTGACTCAACTTCAAGCGCTGACCGGTCGGGCGGTCGAGCGTGTGGTCGATGTGCCGGTGCAGTTCGACGTGACGGTTTCGTTCGTGGCTCAGGTCGGCGCGCTGGTGGATGGCATCGGCCTGTCGTCCGTCGAGTGGCAAACGACGCAGATCCTGGTCAACCCGCCGGCGTTGAACTTCATCACTGCGGTGCTGCTGGCCGAGTTGCACGGCCGGATGGGCTATTTTCCACCGATGATGAGGTTACGACCGGTGAGCGACAGCCTGCCGCCCCGCTTCGAAGTGGCGGAAATTATCAACTTGCAAACGGTGCGCGAGGACGCTCGGTTGCGGCGTTGACCTTCATATCGAGGATGAACAACATGAACGGATTGCTTCCCTGGCTCGTCGCTATCACCCAGAACTTGCTCGCCAGTTTGCTGTTCAGCTTGTTTGGCGTCCTGTTGGGTATTTTTGTCGTGGATCGGTTTCGACAGTGGCGCGATCAGAAACGCTATGGCGGCTGGCACGTCACCGTCGTCAGGAAGGGCGAAGCGTTGGTAGACCGGCCTGTCTCTGTGCGGAAGGCGAAAGAGGTGCTGGACGAGTCATCAGAGCTATCGGTGTTCATCAAAGGTGTGGTCAGCCCCTATGCGCGCCTGAACTGCGATATTCTGGACAAGGAGAAGTATCCGAGGTTATTGATCCAGGATGACGCGGCCAGACGCTTTTTGGTCGATCTGGACGAAAACCCACCTGGCGAAACCAGTGGCAGCAACGTTGTGCTGTAGCTCATGAGGTCGCAGGCCGGCTGAAAGTGTGAAGCACGCGCCAGGCGCGCTGCCTGCCGCCTGGCGCGTGGATGCCCTTACTCCCGCCAGTCGAGCTCCGTCTCGACCAGCGCCTCCTGCAGGCGGCGGACGCGGGCTGGGCGGACCTCGACCAGCTCGGGCGCAGGGGCGGGGCCGGCCGGCGGGGTCGCCGCCGGGCCGGCCGGGGATGGGGCGGGGAGGTCGATCGGAGCCGGCCCGGTGGCACGGGGCGGGAGTTGGGCGGGGGCCGGGAGCTGCGCCTGCGCGGCTCGCCGGTAGTCGGGCAGCGGTTCGAGGTCGCCGAGGCCCAGCACGCCGTCGTCGGGCGAGCAGACAGGGCAGGCGGCCTGGGCCGCGACCTTGTGGGCGGAGCCGCCGACAGAGAGCGGCACAAGTTCGGCCTTGAGCGCGTCGTAGGTCAGGTAGCGGTGCTGCGGCTTGAAAGCGGCCACCAGGTTATGGATCTCGGCCGCGGCCAGGGCCGCCACCACGCCGTCCAGGTGACCGACGGCCGGAGCCGGGGTGTCGGCCACGTAGCCGCGCTGGCGCAGGATCGCGCGCTGAGCCGGAGAGGCCAGCTCCCACCCGGCCGCCTGCGGATCCACGATGCCGGCGCACTGCAGACACCAGCGCCCCAGGTCGGGGATGGCGAACTCGCCGCTGACGTCGGTGACGCGGCGCACACCAACCCCGGACCCGCCCCGCGCAGACGCGGGATCGCCGGTGGGATCTACGCTGACGTTGAATCCGGCGTGCACCAGCGGGATGAGATACTGCACTGCGAGGCGATTGGCTGCCATGCGGCTGCTGTGGTTGTCGGTGGCGACGATCAGTAGATCGCACGCCTTCAGCGCCCGCTGCGCGCAGGGGTCGAAGACGTCGGTCTTCAGCGCCCGCACCGTGGCCTTGGGGACGGCCTGGCGGATGGTGCTGCGGGCCACGTAGACCTTGGGGCGAGCCCTCTGGGCGTCGGCTACCGAAGCGCCGACCAGCCGGTTGAGGTTGGTCAGCTCGACGACGTCGGGGTCCACCAGCACCCAGCGGGCCACGCCCAGCCGAGCCAGATGGGCCACCAACGCACTGCCTAGCCCGCCGGCCCCGATGACGCCTACGCGCAAGGTCGAGAGCCGGCGTTGCACGTCTGGCCCGAAGGCGCGCACCTGACGATCGAAGACCGGTGAGACGAAGGGCGCGTGGGCCCGATTCAGCCGCTGGGCGGTCACGGGGATGCGGCGGGCCAGGTCGCCGATCAAGATGGCTTGCAAGGGCTGCGCCACGGGCGGTGCAGTATGTGTCGGCCCCGGTTCGGCCTTCCCGTTCCTGTGTTTTGCGCCGGCGGGCCTGGTCCCGGCCGGGTCGGACAGCCAGAGCCGGGCGTCCAGGGCATCGTCGTTGACCACCACCGAACCGTAGGGCACGCCGTCCATGCGCTGCGCCAGATAGGCGGCCTGGGCGGCCTCGAAGCGGTCGTCGGTACCGGAGAAGGCGATCGTCGGGCCGGCGCCGGGGTGGCTGTGCCAATCCACTTCGATCAGGCCGTGGCGGTGAGCGCGGGCGTGGATGAAGGCTTGCACCTCGGGCTTAAGCTCCAGATGTGCAGCGGATTGGGGGCGGAAGGCGTCGGCCGGCAGCAGGATCACATCGCGCACCAGCAGGCGCAGCTCACGATGCAGCCGGTTGACGCCGCACAGGGTGACGGCCATCTGCTCCCGGCTGCGGTCGCCCAACAGGTGGCCATGCAGCGTCTCGGCGGTATGACGGGTCAGGGAGAGGGTGTAGTTCATGGCAGGCTCCTTAGGCGGTCAGTGGTCAGTAGTCAGCACCTCACGGACCATGTTAAGGAAGGTCCAGAGGTTGTCGGAACGCCGGTGGTCTGCCTGGGGCTGCCAGGAGCCGGCCGCGTTCATGTCCATGTGAACGCAGTACCAGTGCCAGCCTTGATCCGTCAGGTCGGGCGCACCGTAGTAGGCGCGGCCGGTGGCGTGCGGATCGTATTGGCCGTTGCGCAGCGGCAGACGCCTGTCGGTGTAGAAGCCGATGGGCGGCGTTTCCGGATAGGTTTCCGGGAAGACGATCAGCAAGTCGCAGTGTCGCTCCTGAAAGCGGTCGGGCAGGGCGTAGTCCGGGATCACCAGCCAATCCCGGTTTTCCTCGTCGTAGACGACGCCCCGGTAAGGCGGCCGGCTGAAGCGTTGAGCGATCATCATGACTTCGGCGTCTATCCGGTCATTGCGCCGGTTGCCGCTGGGTTGGTTCAACCGTTGTTTGAGCCAGTCGAGGGCCATAGGTGCGCTCCTGGTAGGGGGTCAAGGCCGGGGTCAAGGTTAAGGCTTCAACCTCGGCCTCAACCTTGACCTTATCGGCGGATCAGGCGCCCTTGACGCGCGGGATGTAGCC
>MWBF01000269.1 GCA_002068935.1 Chloroflexi bacterium ADurb.Bin325 | reverse complement strand
TCTGCGCAGGCAGACTTAGCAAGGATAGCCGCAACTTCAGTTGCCAGGCGGGTTCACCTGGCGCAACATGAAACTACCCTGTCGGCCAGGCGTCTGAGCCGCGACCACTCCGCGTCGACCGGGACCCGATCCGCGACGCCGAAGAGGACGCGGCCCGCGGCCCGCGCTTGCTCGACCTCCTCGCGCGCCGCGGCCTCGAACTCCTCCTCGCTGCGCTCCGCGACGAGGAGATCCTGCGGGATGCCGCCCCAGAGGGTCAGATTCGGGCCCGCGGCCGCGCGCGCCTCGGCCAGCGTCGCATCGCCCTGCGGCGGGCCGGCGATGCCTTCCACGCCGCTGACGCCGGCCTGGGCGAGCAGCGGCAGCAGCCGGCCGGCCGGGCCGCCCATGTGGACGACGAGCGGCTTGCCGTGCGACCGTGCGCTCTCCGCGGTGCGGCGGTAGCTGGCGTCGAGATAGGCGCGAAACGCGCGCGGGGAGATGTATTGCCCGTCGAGATTGTCCGGGCCGAGCAACAGGTCGCCCGGCAGCGCGGCGACCTCGGCCGTCAGCGTGGCCAGGCGTTCCTCCAATGCGGCCAGCATCGCCTCGATGATCGGCTTGCCCTCGCCCAGCAGCAGCGCCAGCCCCTCGCCCCAGCCGAGGATCGTGTGCAGCACGTCCGAGTAGGGGCGCATCGGCAGCTCCAGCGCGACGACGCCGTCATCGCCCACGGCCGCGCGCGCGGCGTCCAGCCCGGCCGGTTGCAGCGTGTATCGCCGCGCCTCGACCAGGCGCTGCGCCGCGGGCAGATCCGCCGCGGCCTTGACGGGGTACTCCACCTGCCACCAATCGCCGTCCGGCCCAAGCTGCCAGCGGGCGGTCAGCTCGCCCCTGTCTGTCCGGTAGCGGATGATCCGCTCGTCCGCGGCCTCGACGACCGCGGTCTCCACGCCGGGGGTGTTGGCCTCCCAAGGCTTGACGACCGACCAGATGGCTGCGCCGAGCGCCCGCGCGGCATCGGGCAGGGTTGCGCCGGCCCCGGCGGGCAGCGTGCCGCGCGCGGCGTGCCAGCGGTGCCAGAGGGCCAGGTCGGGCAGGAAGATGGGCGCGGCGGGCGGGACGCCGGCCAGACAGTCGAGGATCTGTTGGCGTGCGGTCATGTGATCGTTCCTCCTGACAGGCCAGTATACCATCGTCGGCTGCGCGACGGAAGGACGGCCGATCCCGCGCCGCAGCGCCGGATGGATCGAGGCGCCCCCGATGTCAAGACATACGCCGGCGCGCGATGTTTTGGCCCGCCGTTCCGCGCTCTGCTATAATGTCGCCGGTACCCCCGGACGACGCACCTCCCGCCCGCTGGCCCTGGAAAAGCAAGGCTGCCGAAGGAGCGCATGTGACGACCTCGAATCCTCGGATCGGCGGGTGGCTGATGGCCGCCCTGGTTGCGGCTGCGCTGACGTGGATCGTGCTCCTGGCCGCGCGCGCCGCGCCGGCCGCCGCGCTGCGCGCGGAGCCGACGGCCCGCGGGACAGGCCCGGGACGCTTCGACCGGTTGCAGCCCGCGGCCATCCTCGCGGGCAAGATCGGCGCAGGCCCCGCGGCCGCGGACTTCGCCTTCGACAAGCGGGTCATGCTGACCGTGGACTATCAGCGGACGCAGAGCTGCGCGGGATCGGTCGATGCGCTGACCGTGAACTACGGCGCGAGCGTCACCTACTGCTACCTCTTTACGAATATCGGCGCGACGACCTTCTTGACCCACACATTCACCGACGACAGGCTGGGCGGGTGGGGCCCGCAGGTCATGCCCGTCGGCCCCGGCGGCCAGACGGGCTTTATCGGCTACGATCCGGCCGAGGCCGTGACTGGCACTGTGACGAACATCGCTACGTGGACGGCAACGGACGCGGCCGGCGTCGCGGTCTCCCGCACGGACACGGTGACGGTTCAGGCCCTACCGTATCTGCGCGGCCACGTCTACCTGGACGCCAACGACAACGGCGTCCGCGACCCGGAGGAGCAGGGCGGCCTGGCCCAGGCGACGATCCTGCTCGAACAGGCCGGCCAGGTCGTGCGGCAGGGCAAGACGGCCGCGCCCGCGGGCCGGTACGAGATCTTCGATATCGCGCCCGGAACGTATGCCGTGGTCGCGCAGATCCCTGCCGGCCATATCCCGACCACGCCGGTCGCGGTCGAGGTGACGCTGGCCGCGGGGGAGGCTGCGCTCGTCGATTTCGGCGTCCGGCCCGCATCGACGGGCACGCCGCCCGCGGTGCGATACGAGGTCTGGTTGCCCGTCGTCGTGCAGCCCCCCAACGACTGAGGCCGCGGATCGGGCCGTCAGCAGCCGCCGCGCGCCAGCTCGAACAGGGCGGCAGGCCCGGCCACCCGATAGCAGGAGAGGACGACGCGGCCCTCGACGGCCAGCGCGGCCAGGTAGCCGGGCAGGGCGGGCGTGATCGTGCGGAGGGTCCACCGCGCGGCCTCGGCCGGGTCGTCCGCCACGCGAAGCAGGGCCGCCGGCTCGTCCGGGGCCAACGAGACGTCGAAGCTGCGCAGCGGCAGGGCGAGGCCCTCGCCGCGGGCTTTGACAAAGGCCTCCTTGCGCGTCCAGCAGCGGAAAAAGGCCGCGGGCTGCTCGGCCGAGGGCAGCTCGCGCAGCGCGGCTGCCTCGCGCGGGGAGAAGAAGCGCTCGGCGATCCGCCCGGCGGCCAGCTCCGGCCTCACATGTTCCACGTCGACGCCGATACGCCCGCGGCCAAAGGCCAGCAGCGCTACCTCGTGCGAATGGGAGACGTTGAAGGCGAGCGGAACCGCGCAGGATCCGGCCGCGGGCAGGAGGAACGGCTTGCCGAACTTCTCGTAGCCGAAGCGCAGCGCGGCCGCGGGGCGGCCCGTGTAGCCGGCCAGGAGCAGGCGGAGCGCGCCGCGCGCCAGGGTGTAGCGGCAGCCGTCCTGCGCCAGGTGGAAGCGGGCCGCGCGGGCCTGCTCGTCGGCGGAGAGCAGCGACGCCAGGCGCGGGAGCGCATCCTCCGCCGCGGCCAGATCGACCTGCCAGACGTGGGCCGCGCGATCCGGCAGGGCCAGCGCGCGGGGCGGCGCGAGCCAGGCGAGTCCGGGGATTTCGGGTGCGGCCACTGGCTGTCTCGCAGGAGTTCTGGTAGAATTCTACAGCGCGGACGGGAATGCCATGATCAAGATCGGAACCTCGGGCTTTTCCTACGATGATTGGGTCGGGCCGGTCTATCCGGCCGGCCTGCCGGCGCGCGAGCATCTGGCCTACTACGCCGAGCGCTTTCCCGCGGTCGAGCTGAACGTCACCTATTACCGCGTCCCCGGCCCGCGCACGGTGGAGGGCTGGGTACGCAGGACGCCGGCGGACTTCCTGTTTGCGGTCAAGGCGTTCCAGGGCCTGACGCACGAGCGCACGGCGCCGGACTTTGCGGGCTTCCTGGCCGCGCTGACGCCGCTGGTCGAATCCGGCAGGCTCGGTTGCGTCCTGGCGCAGTTCCCCTACTCGTTCGGCCCCACGGCCGAGAACCGCGCGTATCTGGCGACGCTGCGCGCCGGGTTCGGCGAGCTGCCGGTCGTGGTCGAGCTGCGCAACGCGCGCTGGGCGACGGACGAGACGTTCGACCTGCTCCGCGCGCTCGCGCTGGGCTACTGCTGCGTCGACGAGCCGCGGCTCAAGGGCCTGATGCCGCCCATCGCGGTCGCGACCGGCCCGGTCGCCTATGTCCGCTTCCACGGGCGCAACGCGGCCAAGTGGTACGCCCACGAAGAGGCCTGGGAGCGCTACGACTACACCTATTCGGCGAGCGAGCTGGCCGAGTGGGCGCCCAAGATCCGCGCGCTGGACGCTCAGGTCCCCCTCACCTTCGTCTTCTTCAACAACCACTATGCTGGGCAGGCCGTGAAGGGCGCCCGCGACCTCGGCCAGCTCCTGCTGGATCTGTAGGGCGCGCCGGGATTGGCCCTAGTGTCTATCCGAAAACCCGCTGGGGCCGGTCTCCGACCGTGCCCCTGGCTCGGTAGGCTCAACGCAGTTGAGCACGACCGGCCAGAGCAATTTTCGGATAGGTTCTTAGCGCGACGGGTAGCCCGTCGCGTCGCGGATCTCCTCGTACAGGGGCCGCAGCCGACGATACATCCGCTCGTACACCCGGTGATACAGCCGGTCATACAACGCGTGGCGTTCGGCGTCCGGCTCGAAGACGTCGCCCACGCGCGTCATCTCCGCCACCGCGGTCGCAAAGTCGGGGTGCAGGCGCAGGCCGACGGCCGCGTCCATCGCCGCGCCCAGCCCCGACGTCTCGTAGAGGTGCGGCCGGGCGACCGGCAGGCCAAAGACATCCGCGGTGAGCTGCATGGTGGCGTTGCTCTGCGAGCCGCCGCCGGCCGCGCGCAGCTCGGTGATGGGCACGCCGCTGCGCTTCTCGCTGCGCTCCTTGCCCTCGCGCAGGGCGTAGGCCAGTCCCTCGAGGATCGAGCGATAGACGTGCGCGCGGGTGTGGACGTCGCCGAAGCCGATGATCGCACCCTTGGCCTCCGGTCCCGGCAGCTTCAGCCCCGGCGACCAGTACGGCTGGAGCACCAGCCCCATCGACCCCGGCGGGACCGCCGCGACCAGATCGTCCAGCAGCGTCTCCGGCTCGATGCCCTGTTCCGCCGCGCGCTGGAGCTCGGGATAGCCGAACTGCTCCTTGAACCACGTCACCATCCAGAAGCCGCGATAGACCTGCACCTCCAGGCTGTGCGCGCCGGGCACGGCCGACGGGTACGGGGGGATGAGGGGGATGACCTCGACATAACGACGATGGGTCGTGTTGATCGTGGCCGTCGTGCCGTAGCTGAGGCAGCCGATGTGCGGCTCCAGACAGCCCGCGCCGATGATCTCGCACGCCTTGTCCGCCGCGGCCGCGATGACGGGCAGCCCCGCGGGGATGCCCGTGGCCTCCGCGGCCGCGCGTGTGACGGTCCCGATCTGGCTGGCGGGC
>MWBF01000268.1 GCA_002068935.1 Chloroflexi bacterium ADurb.Bin325 | reverse complement strand
GTAGGCGCCGAACGCCTCGATCAGCGAGTCGAAGTCCTGGATCGCGACCGCGTCGAGGCCGTGGTCCGCCGCCAGGGCGAAGATCTGATCGCGCATGGCGAGGATCGCGGCCAGGGTGGCGTCATCCATGCCGTCGATCTCCCACCGTCCGCGCAGCACGGCCACTTCGGCCGCATACTGTTTGGCGCCGCGCTCCGCGCGCTGGCGGACGTCGCGGATGAACAGCACCATATCCACGGGCAAGACCTCGGCGCGGTAGCGCTCCAGCAGCTCGCTCTCGTTGACGATGGTGGTCCAGAAGAAATCGATCCGCTGACCGATCAAGCCGATGCGGCAGCCCTGGCGCAACGCGCGCGCGGCGTGCGCGGCGCGCGCGAAGCGGCGCACGCCGGCCTCCAGCGCCGGTTCCCCGGGGCGGCAGTTCTCGATATACGAGTAGGGGACGCCGAGCTTGTGCAGCACCTTGCTCGACGCCATCAGTCCGCAGAGGCTGTCGCGCAGGCGCCGGCCGTCGGGCAGCGGCGCCTCGTCGCGCGGCCCCCAGAGGAGGACCGGCACGCCGACGTCGCGGCCGATCACGCCGACCGCGCCCTCGGTGCCGAAGTTGCAGTGCGGCATGAACACGCCGTCCACGCCGGCCTTCTTGAAGTGTGCCGACGCCGCGGCCGCGTGCGACTGGTCGCGGATCATGCCGTCCTCCAGCACGCCGTCCAGATCGACCGTCGCGATCCCCCAGCTCCGCAAATCGTCCTGCAGCCCGCGCTTGTAGCGCATGGCGTCCTCATGGCTGAAGACGAACTTGCCGATGGGGCACAGCCCCAACACCGGCCCGCTGCTTTTGCTCTTGGCGTTGCTCATCTTACTCTTTCGTTTTGGTTGGCCTACTCGGCCCACAATGCGCTTAAGTGCTCCAGCGACTGGCTCACCAGCAGGTCACCACCCTCCGGTCCCGCCTTGATGTTCGACGGCATGGCGCTGTAATGGCCGTGGGACATGGCATCGGCGGTCGGCAGGTAGCCTTCGCCGCCATTGCTCAGTTGGGCGGCAATTGTCTGCGCCGCCGGACCGCGCGCCTTGATTCGCTGGCCGTATTCGAGATAAAGCTCGAAGGGGTTCGTGGCCACCGCGAAGTCGCCGATGCGCAGGAAGTTGCAGTCGACAGCCAGCCGCGGATTCGCCCCCATCGCGGCGTGCCGCGCCAGATGCCGGCGCGCGCGCATCAGCGTGCCGCCGTTCCACGAACGCGGATCGGGCTCACCCTTGACCGTCAGATCGGCAATCTGCTGTTCGTACGCCGCCTTCTGCGCGTCGGTCATGACATAGGCAGGCAGGTCGAGAACGACGTGGCGGTGCCGAAAGACGCGCCGGCCGGACAGTACGCGGGCGTGGTGCGGGTGGCGCCGAAGGATACGGCCGCCGTCGAGCTGCCGGTGACCCTGACGGTCTGGGATTTCGCGCTGCCGGACGGGCCGACCCACGAAAACCATTTCGGCGGGGTGGACCGCATTCACACCTATCTCGGGCTGGCGCGCGATTCGGAGGAGTTTCATCGCATCGAGGAGCGGTACGAAGCCCTGCTGGCGGAACACCGCATCAACCCCGCGTTCCCGCGCCGTCTCTGGCCGGCCATCCAGGAAGACGGCACAGCCGATTTCTCCGGGGTGGATGCCGGCATCTCGGCGTTCGTGGAACGGTTCCACGTGACGAACCTCGAGATTCCGCGCGCGCCGTTCGGCGACGTTCTCGGCGCGGACCGCGAGAAAGCCAAGAACTTCATGCGGTCGTGGTATGCCTATCTCGACAGCAAGGGATGGGCCGGCCGGTCCTACCATTACATGCTCGACGAACCCAACACGCCGGAACAATACGAGACGGTGCGCAAGCTGGGGGCGCTGGTAAGCGAGGCCGAGCCGCGCATCCGCCGCCTGGTGGTGGAACAGCCGTATACCCAGGACCCCGCCTGGGGCGCGCTTGACGATGCGATCGACATCTGGTGCCCCCTGTTCGGGTTCATACACGAACCGAGCGTCGCGGCAAAACAGGCGCAGGGCGACGCGGTGTGGAGTTACACGGCCCTGGTTCAGCGCGCCCCGGCGTATCACCCCGGGTACGAGCAGGTCAAAGACGACCATCCTCCGTACTGGCAGATCCATTTCCCGCTCGTGAGCTACCGTATCGCGCCGTGGCTGAACCGGCGTTACGGCGTCACCGGCCTGCTCTACTGGTCCACGTGCTACTGGGGCAGTCCGGACCGCAATCCGTGGGACGAACCGGGGTTTCGCGGATACTGGAACGGCGAAGGCGCGCTGCTGTATCCCGGCAACGAGGCGGGCATCGAGGGGCCCGTCGGGTCCCTGCGGCTCAAGAGCCTCCGCGACGGCATGGAGGATTACGAGTACTTCGCGCTCCTGGAGCAGCGCGGCGGCGCCGACGTGGTGGATGCCCTTGTCCGAGAGGCGGTCCCGACGTGGGGCACGTGGAATCAGGATCCCGGCGCCCTGCCGCGCCTGCGTGAACGCCTCGCCGAAGCGATCGTAGCGCGCGCACCGTAAGCGTGTTCTGGCCACAATCGGATACGTGCACGACAACGCGCTGGAGTCTTCCGCGGTCGCAGGCAGCTTCGGTCAACGGCCGTTCGATTCGGAGTAAATGCCCCGGGAATCGCACCCGTGCGGGGGCCGTTTACATCTGATCCAGCCGGATGCAGGCGGCCTGATGCCCGTCGCCGCAGGATTCGAGCGGCGGCACGGTCTCGGCGCAGCGGGGTTCCGCCCAGGGACAGCGGGGATGGAACGGGCAGCCGGACGGCGGGTTCAGGGGCGAAGCGGGTTCGTCGTGCAGGGCCACGCGCTGGCGGGTCTTTTCCCTGACCGGATCCGGCACGGGGATCGCGCTGATCAGCGCCCGGGTGTACGGGTGGCGCGGACGATGAAAGACCTCGCCCGCGGGCCCCAGCTCCACGAGCCGCCCCAGATACATCACGGCGATCCGGTGCGAGAGGTAATGCACCACCGAGAGGTCGTGCGCGATAAAGAGCAGGGTGAGGCCCATCTGCTCGCGCAGCCGCGCGATCAGATTGAGGATCTGCGCCTGCACCGACACGTCCAGCGCGGACACGGGCTCGTCGGCGATGACCAGTTTGGGTTCGAGTGCCAGCGCGCGGGCGATGGCGATGCGCTGCCGCTGGCCTCCCGAGAACTCGTGCGGGTATTTGCGCATGAACCGCGGCGCCAGCCCCACCAGCTCCATCAGGTCCGAAACGCGCCGGAGCACGTCGCGCCCGTCCGCGAGACCGTGCACGCGCAACGGCTCGGCCAGCGCATCGAACACCGTCATGCGCGGGTTCAGCGACGCATACGGGTCCTGAAAGATCAGTTGGAGTCGGGGCCGGATGGCCCGAAACGCCGGTTCGCGCAAGGCGCTGATCTCGCGCCCTTCAAACCCCACCGTGCCCCCGGTGCACGGCACGAGGCGCACCACCGCGCGCGCCAGCGTCGATTTGCCGCAGCCCGATTCGCCCACGAGACCGACGGTTTCGCCCGGCGCCACATCGAGGCTCACTCCGTCAACGGCCCGAACCGTTCCGAGCAACCGCCGCCGGACCAGGCCCGCGTATACCGGGAAATGGACCCGGAGCTCGCGCAGTTCGAGCAGGGGCCGCGTCATAATTCACCGTCCTGCACGCGGAAACATGCGGTGGCGCGGCCCGGGACAAGCTCTCGCAGCGTGGGCGCGCCCCGGGTGCAGCGGTCGGTGGCGCTGGCGCACCGCGGCGCGAACGGGCAGCCCGCAATGGGCGCGATGAGGTCCGGAGGCAGGCCGGGGATCGTGTGAAGCGGCTCGCCTTTCACGTGCGTCGACGGCAACGATTGGAGCAGCGCCTCGGTGTACGGGTGCCGGGGCCGCGCGAACAGCGCTTCCGTGGCAGCCGATTCCATGACCTGCCCGGCATACATCACGTAGATTCGCCGGCACACGCGCGCAACCACCCCGAGATCGTGCGTGATCAGGATGACCGCCATGCCCAGCTCCCGTTGCAGGCGGGCGAGAAGCTCGAGGATCTGCGCCTGAATGGTGACGTCCAGGGCGGTCGTCGGTTCATCGGCGATGAGCAGGTGGGGCCGGGTGATCAGCGCCATCGCGATCATCACGCGCTGGCGCATCCCGCCGGAAAACTCGTGCGGCCACGCGCTCAGATTCCTCGCGCCGTCCTGGATGCCCACCAGCCGGAGCATCTCCTCCGCGCGCGTGCGCGCTTCGCGGCGCGAGAGCCCCCGATGCACCTGCAACGGTTCCATGAGCTGGTCGCCCACGCGCATGAAGGGATTCAGCGCCGTCATGGGGTCCTGGAAGATCATCGAGATCGCCCGGCCGCGGATGCTTCGCAGCGTCTTGGGGCCGCAGGCCAGCAGGTCCACGCCGTCAAACAGGGCTGTGCCGTTTTCGATGCGCCCCGGCGGCGCCGGGATGAGCCCCAGCAGCGACAGGCTGGCCACGGTCTTGCCCGAACCCGATTCGCCCACGATGCCGATGGTCTCGCCCGGCTCGACGCGAAACGACACCCCGTTCACCGCGCGCACAACGCCTTCGCGCGTGTGAAAATGCGTCGTCAGCTCGTGTACGTCCAGCAGCGGCATATCAGTCCTTCGAGGCCCGTACGTCCAGCGCGTCGCGGAGCCCGTCGCCCAGGAAATTGAGGGAAAACAGCGTGATCGACAGCGCCAGGCTGGGGAAGATCAGCATCCAGGGGCGGTTCTCCATGGTCTGCACGCCCTCATTGATGAGCAGCCCCCACGAACTCATCGGCGCCTGAACGCCCAGCCCCAGGTAGCTCAGAAACGCTTCCATCAGCATCACGCGCGGCACGGTCAGCGTCGCGTAGACGATGATGGGCCCGAGCGTGTTGGGAATCAGATGCCACAACAACACCCGGTGCCGCGGCAGTCCCATCACCGTCGTCGCTTCGATGAATTCCTTCTGCCGCAGAAAAAGGCCCTGCGCGCG
>MWBF01000267.1 GCA_002068935.1 Chloroflexi bacterium ADurb.Bin325 | reverse complement strand
GCGGTCCAGCACGGCCGCGCCGGCCCGGCCCACGGCCTCCCCGCCGTCCGCCTCGTCTTCGGGGTCCTCGGGCAGGTCGCCGGGGATGATGACGACCGTGAAGCTGGGGCGGTTGCGGGCCAGGATCTCGCCCTGCCGGTCGTAGATCACCCCGCGCGGCGCGGGCACATCTACATCGCGCAGCCGGTTCTGGTCGGAGAGCAGGCGGTATTCCTCGCCCGTGATCATCTGGACCTGCCAGAGACGGCCGATGAGGATGACGGTGATGAGCACGACGACCCCGCGCAGCAGGAGCAGCCTCATGTACGCGGGCGTGCGGCTCGGTGATATTCCGCGCATGGCCTTATACATCCATGACCGGCACGCCGATGCGGCCTGCCAGCCACCGCAAGCCCGGATAGACCGGGAGCGTGATCGCGAGATTCGGGGCCAGCTCGGGCAGGACGATGCGCACGGTGCTGCCCAGCCAATCGACCGGCACGCCGCGCATCTGCTGGGTCAGCAGGACCAGCCAGCCGTAGAGCGGCGTGGCCAGGACGACGAGCAGGAGCGGCCAGAAGAGGTTCTGTGCGTAGATGCTGCTGCGCCCGATGCCGGCGAGAAAGCAGGTGGGCATCAGCGCGAGCGACGACGTGCCCAACGGCAGCCCGGAGACCAGGTCGATGCCCAGCCCGCCGGCGAATGCCCACACCAGCCCCTCCTGCACGTTGCGCGTCAGGCTCCAGCAGACCACGGTCACGAGCAGCAGGTTGGCGCCGACCCCCAGGACGCGCACGCGCGAGAACAGCGTGCCCTGGATGAACACCACGAGGCCCAGGATCAGCAATCCCAGATAGAGGCCGCGGCCGCCCTTGCTCATCGCGTTCTCCGGCGCATCATCGCGGCCTCAGCCGACGCTCTCCAGCTCGGCGGGCTGGCCGGGCAGCGGCTTGAAGTTCGTGATCACCAGCACGAATTCCAGCCGCATGAAGTTGGCCGTGGGCCGGATGACGGCCTGCTGGTACATGTCGTAGTCGTGCCGGATGACCTCGATGACCTGGCCGATGGCGACGTTCTTCGGGAATGCGCCGCCCAGCCCGGAGGTGATCACCTCGTCGCCCACGCTGATGTCCGCGTCCATGGGGATGTATTCCATGACCGGCAGCGCGCCGGCGCGGCCGTTCACCACGCCGACGGCCCGATTGCGCTTGACCAGCGCCTGCACGCCGCTGGAGGGGTCGATGATGAGCAGGACCGTCGACGAGTGCGGGCCGACCTTGTCGATGCGGCCGATCAGGCCCTGTTCGTTGACGACGGGCATGCCGCGCGCGATGCCCTGTTCGGAGCCGAGGTCGATGGACAGGCTGGAGAGATAGTTCGTCTCCGCCTGGCTGATGACGCGCGCGATGATCTGGCCGCCGCGATAATCGTAGGTCGGGTTGAGCTGCTTGAACCGGAGCAGGTCACGGAGCTGCTGATTCTCGGCCTCGACCTCGGTCAGGCGCAGGTTGTCGATCGTGAGGGTGTCGACGCGGCTCTTGAGCTGTTGGTTCAGCGAGCGCAGCGTGTTTAGCTCGCCGACGGTCTGCGCGACCTGGCTGAGCCGCTGGCCGACGGCGTTGAAGGCCGCGAGAAAGGGCCGCGTGACGACGCTCGCAGCGCTTTCGATGGGCGCCATCTGCCCGGAGCTGGACAGGATGAGCAGCGCAATGCTGATGCCCGCGAGGATGAAAAAGAGCGTCGTCCGGCCGGATACGCGTGTCATGATGGCAACGGCCGACGGGCCACGGGCGAGAAATCAACATGAAACCGGAATGCTCGCCGGTCGGCCGCCCTCCGTCTTCCGTCCTTTATCAGTGTAACGTGCTCCCGCGCTGCATGCTGGCCAGCGTCTTTTGCAGCACGTCGAAGTTCTCCAACACCATGCCCGAACCGCGCGCGACGCAGCTGAGCGAGTCCTCGGCGACGTAGACGTGCATCTTGGTCTCCTCGCTGAGCCGCTGATCCAGGCCCTTGAGCAGCGCGCCGCCGCCCGTCAGCGCGATGCCGTGCTCCATCAGGTCCGCGATGAGCTCGGGCGGGGTTTCGTCGATGGCCTGGCGCACGGCGTCGATGATGATGCTGACCGAGTTGCGCAGCGCCTCGCGCATCTCCACGCTGCTGACCTCGATGCCCTCGGGCAGGCCGGTGACGAGGTTGCGCCCGCGCAGCTCGACCGTGATTTCGGGGTCGAGCGGATAGGCGGACCCGGCCTCGATCTTGACGCGCTCGGCCATCTGCTCGCCGATCAGCAGGTTGTATTTCTGCTTGGCATAGTTGATGATGTCCTCGTTCATCTCGTCGCCGGCCACGCGGATCGAACGCGCCACGACGATGCCGCCGAGGGATGTCACCGCGATCTCGGTGGTGCCGCCGCCGACATCCACGATCATGCTGCCCAGCGCCTCCGCGACGGGCAGATTGGCGCCGATGGCCGCGGCCATCGGCTCCTCGATCAGGTAGGCCTCCCGCGCGCCCGCGCTGATGGTCGCGTCATAGACCGCGCGCTTCTCGACCTCGGTCACGCCGCTGGGGATGCCGACGACCACCCGCGGCCGGGGCACGCGCAGCAACATGCGGTGATGCACCTTGTCGATGAAGTAGTGGAGCATCTGCTCGGTCACGTCGAAGTCCGAGATGACGCCGTCGCGCAGGGGCCGGATGGCGACGATATTGCCCGGCGTGCGCCCGACCATCTCCTTCGCCTCCGACCCGATGGCAAGCACCTTCTTGGTGCGCCGGTCGATGGCGACCACGGAAGGCTCGTAGATCAGGATGCCGCGATTGCGGACGTAGACGAGGGTATTGGCTGTGCCGAGGTCAATACCGATATCGAGCGAAAACAGGCCGAGAAGCCAGTTGAGTGGGCTAACCACGCGGTGTGCTCCTGCGTCGTATTCAAGCGTGCGCGCCTGCCGCGCACAAGTAGTCGATTATATCACCCCGTTTCACAAACGCCCAAAACGCCTCGCGGCTTTCGGGCCCTGACCTGCATTATATACCGGCGCGGGCCAAAGCAGAAACCGCGGCGTCGGCGACTCCAAATGGATCGGAGAATCCTGAGCAGCAGGCCGCGCTTTGGACAGGATTTACAGGATTGAGTCCCCTGAAAAAAGGGGTATTAACAACCGAGTTGCAGTGGGTAAGTCATCAATGGTTGGAGTAGCCGATACAAAACTGCGCTACCGGCGCCAGAAAAGCCGGTTGTCGGGGCGGCGCTGCGTCTGCGCTTCTGTTCTCGACGGTCTGCCTGCCGTTCGGGGGCGTCCGGACGGGGCTTGGTTCGATAGCGTTGGATGCGTCGCACGTTGGTCATAGCCGCTGAGGCGACGATCAGGCAGGTCATGCGAAACAGGCCTCGTACGGGCAACTTGCCGTTCGGGAAAGGATGCTTGATTGAGCGGACGGCCGATTCAATGGCAGCCCGCAAATTGCGACCGGGCGAATGCTCGCTGCGGCTCCGGCGGTGCCGTTGGGCGCGCTCAACATCGGCTTGGTCGAAGGTCAGCCGCAAGCTGCGGCGGCGGTTATCAGGTTGAGGCGGACAGCGACCGGACGTGTATAAGGGACAGGTCTCACAGCTGGTACTCACAAATTCCGCAGCAAAACGTTGGGGTTTACCTCCAGGCGTAACCGTGACGGTCTGGCCCTGCGGGCAGGTAATCTCCAGGGGGCGGCCCTGCGGATCCTGGGTGAACACAAAATCGGCCAGGTGTAGCTTCTCCGGATTCGGCTTACGGCCCCGAATCGCCGTTTGCGTCAGACTGACCTGCGCCGCCCGTAAAACAGTGTCAGCTTCCGGGCTGCCATAGGCCGCATCGGTGTACAGCGTGGTCAGGCCGGTGCGCTGTTTGAGCTCGGGCAGGATGGCGACCAGCAAGGCGCTATCTTCGGTCGTATTGGGCACCACCTGCACCGCAGTGATCAGTTGTAGCTCGTTTTCGGGGTCACAGGTCTCGGTCACATTGGCGACGTAGCCCTTGTAGCCGACGTGGTTCTTCTCACGATAGGTGGCTTCCAGGTCGTCCAGGGACTGCAAGCTGCTGGCGCTGATCTCCTGGTTCGCTTTAGCCTGCACAGTGTCGTCCACGACCCGGTATTGTTCGTCCAACAGGCGCGCCGCCACCTGGTAGGCTGGCGCCTGACCATAGTCAGCGGCCAGCGCCTGCAGCAACGTATACAAGGCCTGGCCCACCGGCTGTAATTGGGCCTCGCTGGCCGTAAACCCTTTGACGCGGTAAACGTAGTGCCCGGCCTCCTCCCCGACGTAAGGCGCCAGTAGTTCGGCATATTGCGCTTGCTCAGCCGGACTCAAGAGCCGATGCAAACGCTGAATGGCTTCGACGCTGAGCTGGAGGCGGCTCATGGTCACGATGTTCGAGGCAACTTGCGTGGAATCCATACGCTGCTGACCCGTATGCACGGCCAAAGCCGTCAACTGCTGATCTGTGATGTTGACGAAGGCTTCTGCCAACAGGTTGACGCCGTGCTTCAGGTTGTACTCGCTGAGCCGCCGCCGAAAGTTGTAGAGCGTGCGGAGTTCGAAATCGCCTTCAGTCAGGCTGTCATAACCCACGGCATACCGCACCTGGAGATCATACAGAAAATGATCATAGAGTTCTTCATCGCTCCAGCCGTAGCCCGCCTTGAGCACGTCCAGGCTGATCAGCACATTGACCGGCGCATTCGGCCGCGACGGCCGCTCAGAATACAGTACGGCGAACGCTTCCTCTTCGAGTCGATTGAAGAACTCGGTGCGGAATGTACCAGCCCACGATTGGGCCAAGCGTTGCCGCCGCGTCTCGGGCAACTCGTTGACATTGCTGATCAAGGCTGGCTGCAGATGGGGTCGGTTCGCACGAAACATGTTTACTCTACCGCTTCTACGTGGCTGATTCGTCAGAGGGCGCCAAACCGCGCCTACAACATATTGTAGCTATTTCACAAAAAAACGCGAGTTTGGCCCCCCTTTTTTCAGGGGACTCAAGATT